>CAZXJK010000009.1:0-27024 GCA_964640895.1 uncultured Methylomonas sp. | reverse complement strand
CTGAGCTAATGCGGTATTAGGCACTTTAAACATAGTATGCGTACCATTTTGTCTAATTTTGGCATTCAAAGTTTGCCCAGGTCTAATCATATCTTGACCTGTTGCAACTTCCGCCCTAGCCAAAATAGTTTGATTTTCTACATCAACGCTTTTGCCTAATAAAAAGATACGCGCACTCACACCGAGCTCCGCAATAAGGACTTCATCACCAATATTGACATGCTGGATACGTTGCTGTGGAATACTGATATTCAACCAAAGTTTTTCGAGATTGGCAACACGAAACAGGGGGGGCTAAAGCATCAACCCGCTCTCCGGTCGTTACCATACGCGCCCCCCCCCGATATAGGCGCGACAATTTTCAGTTGGCTATTTAGCTTATGACTGCTCTCCAGTGTCTTGATGTCAGTCGCTGAAAACCCTGAAATTTCTAGTAACTGCCGCGTTTCATGCATGTGCGACTGAAAAACTTGATAGTTGCTGTTGGTTTGTAACCAACGCCTATCCGCAATAATGCCTTCATCAAATAATTTCTTATCTCGGTCATAATCTGCTTGTGCCAAACGCAAATCATTAATGGATTTCAGGTGATGTAATTGCAAGGCCAATAGCTCAGGGCTATTAATATAAGCCAGTATCTGGCCCTGTTTAACTTCGTCCCCTATGCTTACATTTATCTGGTTAATTAAGCCTAAATGCGAAGTGCTCACCAAATATTCATTTGCCGGCGGGATAATCACTTTAGCTGGCGCTGCAAACAAAGGTGCCGTTTTAATGGGGGTCAGTTTACCCAGCTTAATGCCCAAATTATAAAGCTGCATCGTGCTTATCTTAATTTGCGAGTCTGCCAACAAGTGGCCACTATGCAGCCATAAAAAAATTATCAATAATGCTCTCATGGCATCACTCCTACTGCTTGATTATACAAAGCGATATCTCGCTGTAACCTGATCCCACTTTCTTGGGCATTTTTTATCGCTTGCAGCGAGCGTTTCTGAATTCTTAAAAAGTCCATTAAATTAATCTCGCCCGCCTCAAAACTCAAATTAGCCATCTGCAAATGTTCATATGCATTTGCTTGCATTTGTTGTGCATTGACTAATATTGCCCGCTCAACGTCTAATTCATGTTCTGCTTCATGCACTTGTTCTAATAGACCTCGATGTAAATGCGCTTTCTTAACCTGTGCCGCCACATATTGTTTATTACTTGCCGCAATAGCAGGTGCAATATAAGCTCTACCACCAAAAGGGATAGAAACGGTAAAAGTAATACTATTAATTGAGCTATCTACCCGAGAAGGCCTGTCGGTATCGCCTCCTATCCCAACTGTTGCCTGCCCCGAGCCTTTTGCTTTTACCCATTCCATCTGCGCTTTTTTCTGCGCAATAGTCGCATCAATAGCCATCAATCCAGGATGACTGGCAGCAAACTCAAGTGTGCTTTGTGTTTCAGCAATTTCCGCAGGCATTTTATTGTCTTGCGTTAAAAAATAAAATCGTTTACGCGCATGCATCAACTCAGCCTCTGCCTGCATTAACTCTCTCTTGTTCTGCAAAAGCTCACTTTGCGCTAACAGAAAATCTGTTTTTGGCAAATCCCCCAACTCCACCCGCCGATCTACTGTTTTAGTTAGCTGTTCGGTTAAATGGTAAGCTTTTTTTGCCATATGATAGCGCCACTCTTCCAGCTTGAGCTCCCATAAAGCGATACGCACCAAGCCTGCTACTTTTAGCTTAATGGCTTGTACTTGATAAGTAATACTCTGCTGTGATTGTTCTGCTAATTGTAAACCGGCATCACGCTGCCCCCAATTCCAAACAGGCACCGTAACACCGGCATCGACTTCGTATGCTCCGGTATCTGAACCTGCAAAATCATCTCTATAATAAACAGTGGCCCTTGGTGCCCCTGCAAACCAGCGACTACCACGCTCTTGTAAGGCATCACTTTCCTGATGCATTGCGCTTATAAGTTGATAGTCAGGGTATTTTTCTAAGGTTTGCATAATCAAATCAGCCAGACTCAATTGTGGATCTACAGTCATTAAATCAACATGATCAACAAGGTGCTCTTGCTCTGCTTGGGCGATAGAAAAGGCATTTATCCAGCTTATAAAAAGCAACAAGACAAAGGGTTTAACGGACATTTTTGTTCCTAAAGAAAGTAAATAGGGTGTATTTAAGAAAAATAACCAATATGGTAAAAATAAAATATCACTCAGCGCAATAGAGGTACTTGCAAAGTGTACCTTTAACGCTAAATAACCTTAGGAAAGGTTTAAAGAGGAGGTGCGCGCGGCGCGCTAATTGAGACTATTAGGGCAGGCTGGATAACATTGATATGTGGAGAAAAAGTGATATATTTATCAATAATGCTGGCCAGTGGACAAGCAATTTTGGTCATGACAAAGCACTACCAGCCATGCTCCATATCCAACAAATTTGGCAGCTCTATACTGGCATGTAGGTTATCCTGCATGCCACTGTGCCCAACAACATCTTCTGATGTAATAGTAGGCACAGTATCTGTATCAACATTAAGCTGATACAGATGAATATGCACTCCCGAAACATCTTCAACCGACTGCACATGCGCATGTGCCAAGGGCGAGAAGCCTTGCAATAGCAACAGCAGCATTATAATAAAGCGTCGGGCAAATATCATCATCGGCTAATGATAGGCTAAATAAACTGAATATTCAATACTATCCGTTCAGCATCGAAGTATCTTAGTTTAAAACCTACTCTGTTTGGTAATTCTTATAATTAATGGATATTTTTAAACCTGCAAACCGTCCGGCCATCCGTGTCATTTCCTCAGTATTTTTAGCAAAGCTTAATTTGACCACACTTAAGGCGCGATCTTCATAGCCTTTTTTAATATCGTAAGCTTCCAGTTTAAAATGATAGATATAAACTTCGTGATCAATAGCCTCTTCGATAAATAAAGGCTCGCCTAGCTGGGCTAATACTGTAGATTTTAAGGGCAAGTCTGCATTAATTTTATTTATTTTATCGGTATCAACTTTTAATCGCCTATTTACTTTATCAATTTTGCTGCTGCCTAAGGAACGAAATGACAACTCTAAAAATTCAGGGGGGGCTATTTTCAAAAATAGCGCAGAAAAAGAGACACTAGTTACCTTGTTGTCTTGATTAATATCTAGTTGGCAATAAAACATGATTTCAGGTAATAGAATATTTCCTGCTTGATCAACTTTGCGGAAAATATATTGCCACTGTTGTCCTGCTGGCGTATCTATTTCCTTACTTGGATGCAACTTTGCCAAGGTGACTATATCAGCACCAAATAACAAAGGGTCTTTAAACTGTACCGAAAAGTCATCAGTAACCCTAATCGAAAAGTTGTCATCAAACTCACCCATTTGTAGATAAGTTTGATAAGCCCGCCACCAGTAAAAGCAACCTGTCAGTGATATCATTAAACTACCTATAATTAATAGGCGTACTAAGCTATTCAGCCTATTTTTCATATTAATAATGCGCGCACAAACTATTAGCGCTCAGCTTCCAGCACCTGAATAACTGCGGCTGTATCTGGCCGAACACCACGCCAAAGATAAAATGCTTCGGCCGCTTGTTCTACCAACATCCCTAAGCCATCCAGGCTATGTGCAGCATGATGATCCCGCCCCCAACGTACAAACGCAGTAGCTTCATTTGCATAGGCAAGGTCATAACAACTGCCTTGCTCAGCCAAGATACCATCTGCTAATGGTGGCAACTCATCTGTTAAGCTGGCTGATGTTGCATTTAAAATGAGATCAAAACTTTGTCCTGCCAAATCAGGATAGCCACAGCCCGTTACCGAGCCTTTATGATTAAATTCACTGGCAATTGTGACTGCTTTTACCTCAGTACGATTAGCGACAGTAATCGAGGCAGGCATTTGTTCTTGAATCGGCAAGATAATACCGCGTGTTGCCCCGCCAGCGCCTAAAATAAGAATTTTTTTGTGCTGTAAACTGATACCATGATTTTCAGTCAAGTCAGTCACCAAGCCAATACCATCAGTATTGTCTCCCAAAATGCTACCATCCGGTTGCTTTATTAAGGTATTAACTGCCTTTGCTAATTGCGCCCGCTCAGTTTTATTGGCGGCGTACTCCCAAGCAAGCTCTTTTAAAGGCACGGTACAATTCAAGCCACGCCCACCCGCAGCAAAAAAAGTAGTCACAACTGGTAAAAACTGTTCAGCTCCCACTAACTCAGCTGTATATAGCAGGGCTTGTCCAGTTTGCTCGGCAAAAAGCATATGAATACGGGGTGATTTACTATGCTTTATCGGCGAACCCAGCACTGCATAACTATCTAAAGAACTCATCGTTGCTCCTTGAGCCAAATAGCAACTGCTTTGGCATAATAAGTTAAAATGGCATCACTGCCCGCACGTTTAAAAGACAATAATGACTCCAACACTACTTGGCGTTCATCGAGCCAACCATTCAAGCTAGCCGCTTTTAACATGGCATATTCACCACTCACTTGATAGGCAAATACCGGCACACCAAACTCGTCTTTAACACGTCTAACAATATCCAGATAAGGCATACCCGGTTTGACCATCACCATATCAGCACCTTCAGCTAAATCCAATTGTACTTCACGCAAAGCCTCGTCCGAATTAGCAGGGTCCATTTGATAACTGTACTTATTGCCCTTACCTAAATTACCCGCCGAGCCGACTGCATCACGAAAAGGTCCATAAAAACTAGAGGCATATTTAGCAGAATACGCCAAGATTTGGGTATTAACATAGCCTGCCGCTTCTAATGCTTCCCGAATTTCTCCAATACGACCATCCATCATATCGGATGGTGCAACCACATCAGCACCTGCTTCAGCATGCGATAAGGCCTGCTTTACCAATACTTCAACTGTCGCATCATTGACCACATACCCTTCAGCATTAATTAAGCCATCTTGCCCATGAGAGGTGAACGGGTCTAAAGCAACGTCAGTCATTACGCCTAACTCAGGGCAAACTACTTTAATTGCACGTACGGCTCGCTGTGCTAAGCCATTAGGACTGTATGCTTCTACAGCATCATCCGATTTTGCATTCGTTGGTGTCACTGGAAATAGAGCCAACATGGGAATGCCCAAGGCATGACATTCAATTGCCTCTTGTACCAACAAATCAATACTTAAGCGCTCTACACCTGGCATTGAATCAATCTTTTCTCTGCTATTTTCTCCTTCAATAACAAACAAAGGGTAGATTAAATCTGCGCTAGATAGCTGATTTTCCGACATCAAACGCCGAGAAAATTCATGGTAGCGCATACGTCGCATACGTGTTTTTGGAAAATTAATGCTATTATTCATTCTGTTTATTTATGCAATCTGTTTTCGTAGGATGACTTGACTAACTCTACCAAAGGATCGCTAAGCAAGTTATATCAAGAGCGAGAACTCGTGAAACTAATATACTATTGTACAGAAAATCACTCACTATATTAATAACGGTCTTAACCATGACGATACCCATAATGCCTCGCCTGATCTTGCTGAATTGTTTATTTTTATTGACCAGCCTGACAACAGCTGCAACAGAAAACTTACTTGCCCCTCAAAAAATTATTGATAATACCTCACAGATGCTATTAGCAAAGCTGGTCGACCCTGATTTTGCCAGCAACAAAATGGAAATTCGTACTTTTGTTGATAAAAACATTTTTCCAAATATTGATACCGTGCGCATGTCAGCCTTAGTTTTAGGAAAACACTGGCGTAAAGCCAGCAAACAACAGAAAAAACAATTTATTGCCGCCTTTAAAAATCTACTGGTTAATACTTACAGTTCAACCTTTACTGAACAGTTCAAGGACTGGACCATCCAATACCTACCCTTAAAATTAAAAACAAATGCTAAAAAGGCATTCGTTAAAACTAAAGTACAACAGACTGGCAAACCAGCATCTAGCATTGATTATTCCATGATACTGCACAATGGCCAGTGGAAAATCTATGATATTAAAGTCGAAGGTATTAGCTTGGTTATTAGCAATCGCACCTCTTTTAGTCAAATGATTAAAAAGGCTGGCTCTTTAGATAAAGTAATTAGTAAGCTAGAACAAAAAAATAAAGGTTAGCCTAACCAATTGTGGGGTTGCAAATACTCCTCATACAGTACTGCTTCAGGACTCCCTGCTTCTGGCTGCCAATCATATTGCCAATGCACAACTGGCGGCATCGACATTAAGATTGATTCGGTACGCCCGCCTGACTGCAAACCGAATAAAGTACCACGATCATAAACCAAATTAAATTCCACATAACGACCACGCCGATAGAGTTGAAAGTTACGTTCACGCTCACTATATTGAGTATCTTTACGTTTTTGTACTATTGGCAAATATCCCTTTAAGAAGTGCTCACCGACGCTTTGCATAAAAGCAAAACTTTGCTCAAATCCAAGTTCATTTAAATCATCAAAAAACAAACCACCCACACCACGGGTTTCATCACGATGTTTTAGATAAAAATATTCATCACACCATTTTTTGTATTTTGCATAAACATCTGCACCAAAAGGGTCACATGCTGCTTTTGCGGTAGTATGCCATGCCAAAACATCTTCTTTAACCGGATAAAAAGGCGTTAAATCAAAACCACCACCAAACCACCAGATAGGCTCTTCGCCCTCCTTCTCTGCAATAAAAAAACGCACATTTGCATGGGAAGTAGGCACATGTGGGTTATGTGGATGAATCACTAATGATACGCCCATAGCCTGAAAATCACGCCCTTCTAGTTCTGGCCGTTTTGCAGTTGCAGAAGGCGGCAGTTTTTGTCCAAAAACATGGGAGAAATTAACCCCTGCCTGCTCAAAAACAGCTCCATTAGTCAATACTCGCGAGCGACCACCACCGCCCTCAGCTCTATCCCACGCATCCTCAACAAAGCGAGTTCCACTATCTGCACTTTGCAGACCCGCACAAATATCATCTTGTAACTGCAGTAAAAATGCTTTGACTTGCTCAATTTGCTGATTACTTATATCCGTCATAATATTGGAGTTTCCTTAATTAAAATAACTTACTTATCTTTAAATACGTACAAAAAGCATAATTTTAAGTAAAATTAGCTCTCTATTTTTATGCTTACCAAAATGAACTCACAAAAAGATACTTTATTTTCCAGTCCACTCGGTGAAGTTGATGGCTTTAAATTTGATAACAGCGTCGTCGATGTCTTTCCCGATATGATACAACGTTCAGTGCCTGGGTACAGTGCTATCATCTCAGCCATTGGCTTATTAAGTAGCCGCTTTGCGCAAGCCGATAGCAATTGCTATGATTTAGGCTGCTCATTAGGCGCTGCAACGCTGTCCATGCGCCATAAGATTACCCAACAAAATTGTACTATTATTGCTGTCGATAATTCATCGGCAATGTTGTCGCGCTGTGCAAAAATTATTGCCAGAGACACTGCAAGCACGCCTGTCAAATTAGTTTGTAGCGATATTCAAGACATTAATATCGAAAATGCATCGGTGGTTGTATTAAATTTTACCCTGCAATTTATTCCGGTCAACGATCGTGATGCTTTCATTAAAAAGATATATGCGGGGCTACGCCCTGGCGGCTTGCTGATCTTATCAGAGAAATTAATATTTAATGATACCCGCCAACAAGCACTACAAATGGAAATGCACCATGCCTTTAAAAAAGCCAATGGCTATAGTGATATGGAAGTCAGTCAGAAACGTGCATCCTTGGAAAATGTATTAATCCCCGAGTCTTTTGCACAACATCAAACACGCTTATTACAATCTGGCTTTGATAATACCGAAGTCTGGTTTCAATATTTTAATTTTGCCTCTATGCTGGCTTTGAAATGATTAATTATCAACCATTATACCAAGAACTTATTGAGCGTAATGCGGAGCATTGGGCGGCCTTATTACCCAACCAAATTTATCAAAAGCTTAACCCTACTGCACATGGAAACTACACGTTATGGAATGATGCAGTTAATACATTACCTACGCCTGAAAATCATAGCAAACAACTTGATGACAATACTTTTAGTATCGGCCATGCAAACGAGCTATCTGCCACCGACCAACATCAACTTGAAACCGGGTTAAAAGGACTATTCCCTTGGCGCAAAGGCCCATATGACTTGTTTGGTATCCACTTAGATACCGAATGGCGCTCTGACTGGAAGTGGGAGCGCATTAAAGAGCATATTAGCCCCCTCACTAAGCGTGTCGTATTAGATGTAGGCTGTGGCAATGGCTATCATTGTTGGCGCATGTATGGCGCAGGGGCAAGAATGGTTGTGGGCGTAGATCCTGTGCAATTGCATGTTTTACAATTCCAAGCAATACGGCGCTTATATGGCGAAGCCCCCGTTTATGTATTACCACTTACCTTAGAAGAAATACCTGAAAAAACCAATGTATTTGATACCGTTTTCTCTATGGGAGTACTGTACCATCGACGCTCACCGATAGATCACCTAATGGATTTGCGCAATCGTTTACGCAGTGGCGGTGAATTAGTCATTGAAACCTTAGTCATTGATGGAGAACTAGGCGAAGTTTTGGTACCTGAAGGTCGCTATGCACGTATGCGCAATATTTGGTTCCTGCCTACTTGTGCCACACTTATGAGCTGGATGCAGCGGTGTGGTTTTAAAAATATGCGCGTAATTGATATCAATCAGACTAGCATGCAAGAACAGCGCGCAACTCCGTGGATGACTTTTAATTCATTGCAAGATTTTTTAGACCCAAACAACCCAGATTTAACGATTGAAGGCCACCCAGCACCTAAGCGAGCGACTATTGTTGCCACGATTGATTAACCGTAACTAATTTTTGGGGCGGAAAATTTGTCCCACCCCGATTGCTAAGTACCCAAGCGTAATTGATTTAACTACAATACGCAGGATTTTTTTTCATATTCAAGGCGTATAGCTGGCTACGAAACTATTTATGCAACGCCGAAGATGAAAAAAAAGACCAGTAAAATGTTAAATTAATTATACTTGGGTACTTATATTACATGGTGCTTATATTACATGGTGCTTACATTACTAACCACTTCGCTTGATGCTAACTCAAGCCCTAGCTTATAACATTCACTAGCCCGCTCTTGATCGCCCTCTTCGGCTAAGAAATTACCTAGTATGCGATAAGCCTCTACTGTTGGCTCTATACCTATGCTTTGCGCTAAATATTTTTTTGCTTTTTCAGCAAACTCACACTTGATAGAAATCTTACCAAGAACACGTAATAAAATAGGGTCTGTACCATGCTCAATCAGCCATTTTTCAGCTATTTCTAACTGGCCACGAAAATCAATCGACTGCACACTACCAAATAAAAATAATAAGGTCATATCCCATTTACCATTTAATGCTTTGACTAAATCCTGTTCAATTTTAGCACCCGCACCTGCTTCAATCATAGCGGCAAAGTAAATCGCAGGTATACCTGACATGGTTTTCACATGATCAGGTACTGACTGCCAAAGCTCCTCAATCTCACCTGCATTTTCATGTTCAGCAGCTTCTTTCAATAAAACACTATAAGTTTCAACTTCTAATAATTTTACCTCGGCTTCCATAAACACTTTATTTTCATAAAATGAAGGTATCAGTGTTTTAATCGCCCTCCAATCACCTAATTGTTGATAAGTTTGATGTAACATTTTCAACACACTAGCATGTGAGGAATCCAGCGAGTGTAACTTAGTCAAGGTCACTAAGGCTTGGTCAAATTGTTTCTGCGATAAATGCAACTCAGCTTGAGTCAAGCCAACGGCGACTTCAGATCCTGGTGCATCTTGCGTAGCACGCCTTAAATATTCATCACGTTTATCCATCGCACCACGTGAGTGTGCAGCCCGTGCAGCAGTCAAGTAATGGATTAATGGCGCACCACTGTTAGAGGCATGCTTGATTAAGGTTTTTTCAGCTCGCTCCCAATTTCCTTCAGCTGAATCAACTAACCCAGCAATTAAAGCATCTTGTGAACGGTTGAACTTAACCGACTTACCACGCATTCTAATTTTACCTGGCAGTCGCAATAACCATCCCAACCATCTAAATAAAACATAAAAAATAAAAAAAGCAAAAATTAAAGCAACCACAAAAACAATTAGCGAGGTCTCTAAAGCCCAATGCCCAATGCCTATTAAAACATAACCTGGGTCATCATACTGCAATAGCCACTCATGAACAATAAAGGCAAAAAACAGTGCTGATACAAGTGCTACTAGAAAAAATAAAATATTCTTCACGTTCCAAACCTCTTGTTTTTATTTTTGTTCCGCTGGTGTAGCAGGCTGCATTGCCTTATCAGTTTCCAGCCTTAACTTTGCAATATCCCTGAGCATTTTAAGCGACCGACTGATATCAGGAAAGTTACTACGAATCTGCACGGCTTTTAACATATCTAATTCGAGAATATAATTTTTGTATGTTGCATCCTTAGTAAAATTACCAGAAAGCCACTGCAATACATCTTTGATGGCAGCTTGGTAAAGCGCATCATCATGCTGAACCAAAGCAAGTTTGACAATCACCAGCTTAGTACTTAGTTGCTCTTTAATAAATATCTTCTGCTCTGGCGTAATAATGGAGATAACAGACCTATCTAAGCGCCTAATAGTAACAATACCTTCAATCTCAACAAGAACATCATCTAAAGAATCACTAATATCTTTATCAGCCCCATCTTCAGGCGAAGAGCTTATTTGCGTTTGGCCTTTACCTGAATAAGGTAAAAATAACTTTAATTTATCAACATCTTCTTCCAGCATTTCTAAAGTAGAATACATACCGACTACATCAGCAGTCTTTACTTTTTTTACGGCAGCAATTTCTTTTGCTATTTGGCCTCTTATTTTAAAGCCAGCGGTATCACCACTTTCACGCAAACGATGATCAGCCGCTTTTAATGCTTCAATGGTAGTGCCTATGTCTCCCATCAAATGTAGGCGACGATTAGCAACGCTCAATAAATATTCGGCATCAGCAACCAACCAATCACCACGCGTTTTTCCAAGTTGTCTTTGCAAGCGTTGAATAGAATTTTTTAAATGATCAGAAGTGGTATCTAAACGCTCACTATGTAGGTTACTAACCTCATTTAAACGGCGCTCATGCTGTATATCCCTATTACTAACTTGAGAGCCCAAATTTGCCAACTGGCTTTGAATGGCAGCCAATTGTTCTTGATAACCTGAAATCTGCTTGGTCAACTCAATGACATGCTGAGTATCTTTGCTAAGTTCGCCGCCCAAGTCTTGCTGTTTATCGCGCAACTGTTGGTATAGTAAGAAGCCAGCACCAGCCAAGCTCAATATTATCAATATAATAACAAGTCCAAACCAAGCACCATTACCCGATTTCTTGGTAGTAGGCGCAGCCTCTTGTTGCTTTTGATTTTCAGTTACTTCTGCCACATTCTTCCCCATTCAGTAATGCATTTATCATTGCTTGATCTGATGCTGCATCAGCAATAATAATCTTCTTAAATCCAATTTGTTCAGCTACCACAGATACCCGACGACTAATAACAACCAAAGGTATTGTCAGTAAACATTTATTAATATTATCTTCAGCCAATATTTGTATTAAGTGTCGCAATGCATCAGCACTATAAATAAATATTGCTGCTAGTGCGTTATTAAGCACAAATGTTTTTACCGAACTACAGTCATTATTAACAGGTACTCCCCGTTGATAAAGCTCCAAATAATCAACCGTTGCTCCACGCTTACGTAAAGTATTAGCAAGTAACTCTCTCCCACCAACACCTCGGACAACTAAACAATTCCTATTATTTAGTATTTGCAGCTCTGGCATTGCCAATAAAGCTTCAGTATTTGACCCAACGGTCGGTACAATAGCACTATTAATACCACAACCAGACAAGGCCGTTAACGTTGCAGCACCCACAGCAATACAAGTTGCTTGTTGTAAAGTGACTATTTTGCCATTAAATACCTGTAGAGCAAAATTTACAGCGTTGGTACTAACAAAAAAAATATACTGGTATTGCTCTATATTCGCTACATATTGCTTTTCTAATGCAGATAAGGCCTTTGCTTTAATTTCAATAACGGGAAAACGCACTGGGTATAGACCATACTTCTCTAACAAGCAACACACATTTTCAGACTGATGCTCAGCCCGCGTTACTAAGATTTTTTTTACACTAAATTTTGACATCCAATCAAAACATGTAAACTAAGAATACAAAGCCTTTAAGACATCATCAGCACCACTTGCCAATAACTCATCCGCAACAGCCCGTCCAATCACTTCTGCTTGATCAAGAGGCCCAGTCATTTCAGCACGATACATCACAGTACCATCAGGCTTACCTACAAGCCCCCGCATAAATAACTCGCCATTTTGTAATTCAGCGAACCCGGCAATTGGAACCTGACAGCCTCCATTTAACCTTGCATTCATCGCACGTTCAGCTTTAATCCTAATCGTACTATCTTCATCTCGTAAAGGAGCCAGCAAAGTATTCATTTCGGTATCATCAATACGGCATTCAATACCTACTGCCCCTTGCCCAATGGCTGGCAAGCTAACAGAACTATCTAAAAGCTGTGTAATTCTATCCGTAAACCCTAGTCGTTTAAGACCAGCTGCTGCCAAAATAATGGCATCATATTCACCCGCATCAAGTTTTGCTAATCTAGTGTTAACATTGCCTCTTAAAGAAAGAATCTGTAAGCCCGGAAAACGCTCAGCTATTTGGCACTGCCTGCGTAAACTAGAGGTACCTACACGTGCATTAGCAGGCAGGTCAGCAATATTTTGATATTTATTAGACACAAAAGCATCGCAAGGGTCTTCTCTAGGCAAAATCACAGCCAAATGCAAGCCCTCAGGAAACTCAACAGGAACATCTTTCATAGAATGTACAGCAATATCTGCAATCCCATCCAACATACCTTGCTCTAGCTCCTTAACGAATAATCCTTTCCCACCAATTTTTGCCAATGGAGCATCTAAAATCTTATCTCCTTTAGTAACCATCTTAACTAATTCAGTCGTAATATGTGGGTGAGTTTTCTCTAATCTCTCTGCAACATACTCCGCTTGCCAAAGTGCCAAGGGACTTTGGCGTGTTGCAATTCTTATTATTCGTTGTTTCACTAATATACCTAGTATTCCATTAAATATAACTTAAGCTATTGTACCTGTTTTAGCTTATCATTTTAGTACATTTGCATATCAATAAAATCAATTGTAATCACGACATCTATAACATGAAGCGATGCAATCATATGCCAGCAAAACTATGCACCTAGCTTTCTAAAAGTATTAATTAACAAATTTTCAAAAAATAGGACACATTAAGTTACTAGCAAGGCTTAATAACAAAACAACAAATACATATACTGCGCTAACTAAAAACAAGGAAAAATAGCTGCCAGCAAAAATCACTTAAAATAATACACTAGTTTATAGAGTGGCCAACTTGCCCAATGAACAAGGACAAAAATCAGGCATAAAAAAACCAGCATAAGCTGGTTTTTTTATGCTTGAAAGGCAGAAACTAATCTTCAGCCACTTCCAATTCAGGTCTGTCTACTAACTCGACATAAGCCATAGGTGCTTTATCACCTGTGCGAAAGCCGCATTTCATAATACGTAGGTAACCGCCTGGGCGATTAGCATAACGTGGACCTAACTCATTGAATAACTTTGTAACCACATCACGATCACGAAGCTTAGCAAATGCTAAACGACGTTTTGCAACTGTATCATCTTTTGATAAAGTAATAAGTGGCTCAGCAATAGCGCGTAGTTCTTTAGCTTTAGGTAAAGTTGTTCTAATTAACTCTTCTTTAAATAAAGAAGTAGCCATATTGCTAAACATAGCTTTTCTATGACTAGAATTTCTATTTAATTGTCTTCCAGACTTACGATGTCTCATACTAATAAACCTTGTGTGTGTTATAGAATCGCTTGAGATTGCTCTGCGAGATTTTCAGGAGGCCAATTTTCAAGGCGCATGCCTAAAGACAAGCCTTTCAAAGCCAGTACATCTTTAATCTCAGTAAGCGATTTTCTGCCTAAGTTAGGTGTTTTTAATAATTCAAACTCGGTACGCTGTATAAGGTCACCGATGTAATATATATTCTCAGCTTTAAGGCAATTAGCTGATCTAACAGTAAGTTCTAAATCGTCTACAGGACGAAGCAGTGTAGGATCTATCTGCTCTACAGGCTCAACAACCTCTTCAGCCACTTGCTCGTTAACCTTCTCAAAATCAACAAACACAGATAGTTGGTCGTGAAGAATCGTAGCAGCGAGCTTAATTGTAGCTTCAGGATCCACAGTACCATTCGTCTCCAACTCAATAATCAATCTATCAAGATTAGTACGTTGGTCTACACGCGTAGTTTCAACGCTATAAGCAACCTTAAGTACAGGAGTGTATGATGCATCAACCTGCAAAGCACCCATAACACCAACCCCAAAACCTTCAGTGCGTACAGTTGAAGGTTCATAACCACGACCACGCTGAATGTTAATTTTCATGGAGAGCACACCTTCATCGGTCAAATTAGCTATAACCAACTCAGGATTAACAATCTCAACATCATGTGGTAAATCAATATCAGCAGCTGTAACAGTACCAGCACCAGACTTATTCAGCGAAAGTGTAACTTCGTTTCCAGAATGTAATACTACAGCTAATTGCTTAATATTCAATAAGATATCAATTACATCTTCATGAATACCTTCAATTACTGAATACTCATGCTCTGCTTTTTCAATTTCAGCACTTACAACCGCACAACCAGATATGGAAGAAAGAAGAACTCTTCTTAAAGCATTTCCAAGTGAATGACCGAAACCTCTTTCAAGAGGTTCAATAACAATTCTTGAATGGTAAGCTGATTTGTTTACAACTTCTACGAGCTGAGGCTTTAATAAACCAGTAACAGCACTATGCATTTAAAACCCCAGATTATTATTTAGAATATAATTCTACGACTAACTGCTCATTAATATCAGAACCTAGATCTACACGATCTGGTAAAGAATTAAATGAACCAGAAAAGTCCTTTGGATTAACCTCAACCCACGCAGGGAATCCATATTGCTCAGTAACAGTTAAAGAATCAGCGATTCTAACTTGTTTCTTTGCTTTTTCTCTAATAGAAATTGTATCTCCAACAGCAACCTTTGCTGAAGGTACATTTAAAATAGAATCATTTACAAGAATAGCTTTATGGGTTACTAATTGACGTGCTTCGGCTCTTGTAGATGCAAATCCCATTCTATAAACAACGTTGTCAAGTCTAGTTTCTAAAAGGTTAAGCAGGTTTAAGCCTGTTGCACCTTTTTGTAGATCAGCAACTTTATAGTAATTTCTAAATTGTTTTTCTAAAACACCGTATATACGTCTAATACGCTGCTTAGCTCTTAACTGTGTCGCGTAGTTTGAATCTCTTGCACGTTTTGTACCGTGCTGTCCAGGGCGTTGATCAAGCTTACATTTCCCTTCTAAAGATTTACCTCTGCTTTTTAAAAACAGATCGGTCCCTTCACGACGACTTAATTTACAAGTTGGTCCTAAATATCTAGCCATAATATACTCCTAACTATACCCTACGCTTTTTCGGTGGACGACAACCATTATGTGGTATAGGTGTAACATCAACTATATTACCTATTTTAAAACCAAGGTTGTTAAAAGATCTAACTGCAGACTCACGACCAGGGCCAGGGCCTTTGATCATAACATCAAGATTTTTCATGCCGAATTCTTGAGCAACTTTTCCTGCTCTTTCAGCAGCAACCTGTGCAGCGAAAGGTGTACTTTTTCTAGAACCTCTAAAACCAGAGCCTCCAGAAGTAGCCCAAGACAAGGCATTTCCTTTACGGTCAGTGATTGTAACTATGGTATTATTAAAAGTTGCATGAATATGTGCAATACCGTCAGCAACTTCTTTTTTAATTTTTTTCTTTGTGCGATTTGAACTAGCCATTATATATAACTCTATTTATTATTTTCTAATAGGTTTACGAGGTCCTTTACGAGTACGAGCATTAGTTCTCGTTCTTTGACCGCGTAATGGTAGTCCACGTCTATGGCGAATACCACGATAACAACCAAGATCCATTAAACGTTTAATGTTCATAGACACTTCACGTCGAAGATCACCTTCTACAACAATCTTAGCAATAGTTACACGAATAGACTCTAACTGCTCTTCGGTTAACTCTTTAATCTTAATTGTCCGTTCGATACCAACTTCTTTACAGATATTAATTGCAGTTGGTTTACCAATGCCATAAATTGCAGTCAATGCTATCTCTGCATGCTTATGATCTGGTACATTAATTCCGGCAATTCGTGCCATTTAGATACTCCCCTTACGGTACTCTAAAGTTAAGCGCTCAATTATAGCATCACTGCTTTATTAAGCAATAAAAATTATCCCTGACGTTGTTTATGACGTCCATCTTTGCAAATCACCCTAACAACACCAGCTCTTTTTACAACTTTACAGTTACGGCATATTTTTTTAACAGAAGCTCGTACTTTCACAGCTCACCCCTTTTTAAGTAAATTATTTTTTTAAATTTGCTTTATTCATCAATCCATCATATTTTTGTGACATAAGATGGGTTTGCATTTGTGAAACAAAATCCATGACAACCACTACGATAATCAATAATGATGTTCCACCAAAATAAAACGGTACATTCCAATAAACAATCAAAAACTCAGGCAATAAACATACAGCAGTAATATAAAAAGCACCGATCAACGTAAGTCGCGTCATTACTTTGTCTATATAAGCGGCCGTCTGCTCACCTGGTCTGATTCCTGGCAAAAAAGCACCAGATTTTTTTAAATTTTCGGCAGTTTCTTTTGAATTAAATACCAATGCAGTATAAAAGAAACAGAAGAATACAATCGCAACAGTGTACAACATCACATAAAGTGGCTGCCCTGGCGAGATCGAGGTAGCAATCTCTTGCAACCAAGAAAACCCTTCACTACTACTAAACCATCCAGCTATTGTGGCAGGAAATAGAATAATACTTGAGGCAAAAATAGGAGGTATAACACCTGCCATATTTAGTTTAAGTGGCAAAAAGCTACTCTGCCCAGCATACATTCGTTTACCCTGCTGTCTCTTAGGGTAATTTATAACTATTCTTCTTTGACCACGCTCAACAAAAACCACTAAAGCAGTTACTGCAACACTCAGTAAAAATAAAATAACGATAAAAGCGCCATTTAACTCACCTGTTCTTGCCAATTCAAGCGTACCACCAATAGCAGAAGGCAACCCCGAAACAATACCAGCAAAAATAATTAGCGATATACCATTACCTAAACCTCTTTCAGTAATCTGCTCTCCCAGCCACATTAGAAATATAGTTCCAGTAACCAAGGTAATTGCCGTTATCATTACAAACTGAATTCCAGGATTAATCACAACAGATAAACCACCAGCTGTTTGATTTTGCAAGGCAACAGACACACCTACCGCCTGAAATGTAGCCAAAACCACTGTTCCATAGCGAGTATATTGTGAGATCTTTCTTCTACCAGATTCGCCTTCTTTCTTGATCTGCTCTAAAGCAGGAATGACAATAGTCATTAACTGCATAATAATAGAAGCAGATATATAAGGCATAATACCTAAGGCAAATAAACTTAACCTCTTTAAAGCACCACCAGAAAACATATTAAACATGTCAAAGATGGAACCTTCTTGTTGCTTAAACATAAGCGCCAAGGCCTGAGGATCAATTCCAGGAACTGGAATATGCGCCCCAACCCTATAAACAAAAAAAGCACCTAATACGAATAATAATCTGGAGCGCAGTTCTGAAAAACCACCTGCTTGCTCTCTCACTTGTGCGCCTGATCTACTCACTTTTAATCCTCTATTTTGCCACCAGCGGCTTCTACACTAGCTTTAGCTCCAACTGTCGCTTTCAAGCCTTTCAAAGTAACTGCCACACTAATATCACCAGATTTAATAACCTTAGCAACTCTAGTAAAAGCAGGGACTATATTAGCCTTAATTAAATCTTCAAGCGTTACAACATCAAGCTTTAAGCTAGCAACTTCATTTAATCTTACTTCAGAAGTGTATTTCGATTTTCTTGAAGTAAAACCTACTTTTGGTAAGCGTCGTTGCAAAGGCATTTGACCACCTTCAAAACCTACTTTATGAAATCCACCGCTACGTGATTTCTGACCTTTATGACCACGACCACATGTTTTACCGAGCGTTGAACCAATACCTCTTCCAACTCTTTTAGAGTTTTTTCTTGATCCAGCAGCAGGCCTAAGAGTATTTAAATACATTATATTTCCTCCACCTTAACCATATAAGAGACTTTATTAATCATCCCTCTATTCTCAGCAGTATCAATAACTTCTACAGTATGGTTAATACGCCTCAGACCCAAGCCTTGTAAACAAGCTTTATGCTTCTGCAAACGCCCAATACTACTTTTAGTCATTGTGACGCGTAATTTTTTATCTGCCATGTCAATTACCCTGTAATATCTTCGACTGACAAACCGCGTTTAGCAGCAATTTGCTCAGCATTATTCATATTAGCAAGCCCATCAATTGTAGCTCTAACTACGTTAATAGGATTGTTAGTTCCAATACATTTAGCTAGTACATTGTGAACACCAACAGCTTCAAAAACAGCCCGCATTGGCCCACCAGCAATAATACCGGTACCTTCAGTAGCAGGCTGCATAAAAACTTTTGCTGCACCAACTTCTGACATGATTGAATATTGCAATGTATCCCCTTTCAAAGATACTTTATGCATATTTTTTCTAGCTTGCTCTAATGATTTTTGTATTGCGATAGGCACTTCCTTAGCTTTACTAACGCCATACCCAACATTTCCATCACCATCGCCCACTACTGTTAAAGCAGTAAAACCAAATACTCTACCGCCCTTTACAACTTTCGCGACTCGTCTGACAGAAACTAATTTTTCCTGCAAACCATCAGAGTTCGCTTGTTGAGGTGCATTTGCCATTTTATATCCCCTAGAACTTCAAGCCAGCTTCACGAGCAGCGTCAGCCAAAGCTTTAACGCGACCATGATATTTAAAACCAGAACGATCAAAAGTTACCTCGGTAACGCCAGCAGCGATTGCTTTATCCGCCACTAATTTACCTACTAAAACTGCTGATTCAATATTTCCAGTACTCTTTACTGCTGATTTAATTTCAGCCAGAGTAGTTGAAGCACTAGCGATTGTTTTAGTTCCATCTTCTGAAATTATTTGTGCATAGATATGCTTGGATGTTCTGTGAACAGACAAGCGGCTACTGCCAAGCCTTTTTATGTTCGATCTAAGCTTTAAAGCTCTTCTCAAACGAGATACTTTTTTATTCATTTTGTTAGCCTATTTTTTCTTCGCGTCTTTTCTAACAACATGCTCATCGGCATACTTAACACCCTTACCTTTATAAGGCTCAGGCGGTCTATACGCCCTAATATCTGCAGATACAGCACCAACTTGTTGCTTGTCTATACCTTTAACAATTATTTCAGTTTGACTCGGGGCTTCAATTTGAATCCCTTCAGGCATTGTAAAATTGACAGGATGCGAAAAGCCAAGACTCAGGTTAAGAACCTTTCCTTTTACTTGAGCTCTGTAACCAACACCCACCAAATTTAACTTCTTCTCAAAGCCCTGACTAACACCTACAACCATATTTGCAATGTTTGCACGTGCCGTACCAGCTTGAGCAATGGCTTTTTTATTAGCTTGATCCCATTTAATACTTACTTTGGAATCAGACATATCAACTTGCACTAACTTATGCAGCTGCATTTCCAATTGCCCTTTGCTTCCTTTCACAGAAACCAATGAACCATTTACTTTAACTTCAACACCTGCTGGTATTGTTATTGGGTTTTTTGCTATTCTAGACATAATTCCCCCTTAACACACTGTGCAGATTACTTCGCCGCCATGACCAATTGCGCGAGCTGCGCGATCCGTCATAACACCTTTAGAAGTAGATACAATAGCCACACCTAAACCACCTAATACTTTAGGCAGCTCATCTTTTGACTTATAAACTCGTAAACCAGGTCGGCTAATTCTCTTAACCTTTTCAATCACCGGCTTACCATTATAATATTTAAGTTCAACCGACATAGACACATGCGTGCCATTTGTTTCAGTTGAAAAATCTTTAATATACCCTTCATCTTTTAAAACTTTTGCAATCGCAACTTTAAGTTTTGATGACGGCATATTAACGTTTATTTTTCCTGCAGACTGCCCATTTCTGATGCGCGTAAGCATGTCTGCAACTGGATCTGTCATGCTCATATTATTTTCTCCAAATATACAACAAGTCGTTTACCAACTAGCCTTCATCAAACCAGGTACATCACCACGCATAGTGGCTTCTCTAAGTTTATTTCTGCTTAAGCCAAATTTGCGGTAAAAACCGTGTGGCCGTCCAGTAATATTACATCTATTACGAACTCTAGCTGCACTAGAGTCTCTAGGTAATTTTTGTAATGCCAAACCTGCTTCATCCTTGTCTTGTATTGAAGAATTCGGATCCCTAATAATTTCTTTTAAAGAAGCTCTTTTTGCTTCATATTTTTTTACTAGCTTAACTCGTTTTTGCTCACGAGCTATCATTGATTTTTTAGCCATAACTGTTAGCTCTTAAATGGAAAATTAAACTGCTTTAACAACGCCAAACCTTCTTCGTTTGTCCTAGCAGTTGTAGTGATGCATATATCCATGCCACGTAACTTATCTATCTTATCATAATCTATCTCAGGAAAGATAATTTGCTCTGTGACACCCATGCTATAGTTACCACGACCATCAAAGCTTTTAGGGCTCATTCCTCTAAAATCACGAATACGTGGAATTGCAACACTAATTAGACGATCCAAAAATTCATACATTTTGTCTTGTCTAAGAGTTACTTTACAGCCAATTGGCATATCATCACGAATCTTAAATCCAGCAATCGATTTTCTTGACAATGTCACAACAGATTTCTGACCGCTGATTTTTTCCATGTCACTAACAGCCGCTTGCACGACCTTTTTATCTGCTACCGCATCACCCAAACCCATGTTTAAGGTAATTTTAGTGATTTTTGGTACTTGCATTACTGATGTGTAACCAAATTCTTTCATCAGTGCAGGCAATACTTTTTCTTTATAATCTTTTCTTAATCTAGCCATGATTATACCTACACATCAATAATTTCATTATTAGATTTAAAGTATCGGACTTTCTTTCCATCATCCAACGTTTTAAACCCTACTTTATCTGCTTTCTTTTCTGCTGTATTATACAAAGCAATATTAGACTTATGAATCGGCATCTCTTTTTCTATGATGCCTCCTTCAACGCCTGCATTAGGATTTGGTTTTTGGTGTTTTTTAACTTTATTAATACCTTCAACCAAAATCTTTTCTTTTATAAATTTACTGATCCGTCCTCGTTTGCCCTTATCTTTTCCGATAAGAACAATGACTTCGTCACCTTGTTTAAGTTTTTGCATTTTCTACGACCCTTACAATACTTCTGGTGCTAGTGAAACAATCTTCATAAATTTCTCATTTCTTAACTCACGCGTTACTGGCCCAAAGATACGAGTGCCAAGCGGTTGAAGTTGAGCATTTAAAATAACTGCTGCGTTACCATCAAATCTTATAAGTGATCCATCTGCTCTACGTACACCTTTTTTAGTACGTACAACCAATGCATTATAAACCTCACCTTTTTTTACTCTGCCACGCGGGATTGCATCTTTGATACTAACTTTAATAATATCTCCGATTGCAGCATAACGTCTATGCGACCCACCGAGAACTTTGATACACATGACCTTTTTTGCACCGCTATTATCAGCGACGTCAAGGTTAGTTTGCATCTGAATCATTATATAATCCTAATTTACTATTTACTTGAAATTCAACAAAGTTGATTATTTGGCTTTACTTACCACTTCAACCAATTTGAAAGTTTTATTTTTTGAATATGGGCGGCATGAAGTAATTAATACCACATCACCTTCGTTACAAACGTTCCCTTCATCATGAGCAAGTAATTTTGTAGAGCGCCTAATATACTTACCATATACTGGATGCTTTACAAGGCGCTCAACTAATACAGCGACTGTTTTATCCATCTTATTACTAACTACTCGACCAGTAATGGTACGTAGTTTTTCTGAATTATCACTCATTATGATTGTCTCGCCATTTCATTTACGACCGTTTGCACACGCGCAATATTTCTTCTAACCTTTTTTACCTGATCAGATTTCGTTAATTGCCCAGTGTTTTTTTGCATACGTAAATTAAATTGCTCACGCCCCAACTCAACTAATGTTGTATTTAATTCTTCTGCACTTTTCTGACGTAATTCACTTACTTTCATTACAGTACCGTCCTAACAATAAACTTAGTTTTTACAGGTAGCTTTGCTGCAGCTAAAGCAAATGCTTCACGTGCAGTTTCTTCCGAAACCCCCTGCAATTCATATAACATAGTACCTGGTCTAATTTGAGCAATCCAGTATTCAACACTGCCTTTTCCTTTACCCATTCTTACCTCAAGAGGCTTTTTAGTAATAGGCTTGTCAGGGAATATTCTAATCCATAGCTTACCATCACGCTTACAGCGTCTTGTGATTGTTCTACGAGCCGCCTCAATTTGTCGAGCAGTAAGCCTACCTCTCTCAACTGATTTTAGACCGTATTCACCAAAACTGACTGATGAGCCACGAACAGCAATACCTGTATTTCTCAATTTATGCTGTTTACGAAATTTTGTTCTTTTAGGTTGAAGCATCTTATTTTCCCTTCACCTATTTTTTAGATTTAGTTTTTTCAGAATTTTCCAAGGATGGGTTTGCGTTAAACACCTCTCCTTTAAAAATCCATACTTTAATACCGATAATACCGTATGTTGTGTTTGCCTCAGCAACACCATAATCGATATCTGCTCTTAGCGTATGCAAAGGAACTCGTCCTTCTCTATACCATTCACTACGTGCAATCTCAGCTCCATTTAGACGTCCGCCTAAATTAATTTTGATCCCTTCAGCACCTAAACGCATAGAATTTGTCACAGCACGCTTCATTGCACGTCTGTACATAATTCTTTTTTCTAGTTGCTGTGCAATACTTTCTGCAACTAATTTTGCATCAAGCTCAGGCTTTCTAATTTCTTCAACATTGATTTGAACTGGAATCCCCATCATTTTGGAAACTGCTTTACGTAACAAATCGATATCTTCGCCTTTCTTGCCAATCACAATACCAGGGCGTGCCGTATGAATTGTAATATGTGCATTATTAGCAGGACGATTTATCTGAATCCGACTAACAGAAGCATGCGCTAGTTTCTTTTGGATATAGTCACGCACTGTTAAATCTTGATTCAAAAAAACCGGATAATCTTTGCTATTTGCATACCATCTTGATGTAAAATCCTTAACAATACCAAGACGTATTCCTGTTGGATGTACCTTTTGACCCATTATATTGCCCCTACTCGAATTCTGCGACTTTAACTGTGATATGACAAGTACGCTTCAATATATGATTTGCACGACCTTTTGCTCTTGCTTGGAATCTTTTAAGTGTTCTAGACTCATCTACAAATACAGTTGAAACTTTTAACTCATCAATATCAGCACTTTCATTATGCTCTGCATTTGCAACAGCAGATTCAAGTACTTTTTTCATAATCGCAGCTGCTTTTTTAGTACTGAACTTAAGTACATTTAAAGCTTCTTCGACTTCAAGACCTCTAATTTGATCTGCAACCAAACGCGCCTTTTGCGCTGATAATGGTGCATTACTTAATTTAGCTGAAATTTCCATCACCAACCTACCTTGACTTTTTATCAGCCAAATGGCCTTTGTATGTACGTGTAGGTGCAAATTCACCCAGCTTATGCCCAACCATGTTTTCAGAGATCAGTACTGGCACATGCTGACGGCCATTATGTACAGCTATCGTCAAACCCAACATCTCAGGCGTTATCATTGATCTTCTAGACCAAGTCTTAATCGGTTTCCTACTATTGCTACTTACTGCATCATCTACTTTCTTTTGTAGGTGATGATCAATAAAAGGACCTTTTTTAATTGAACGTGGCACTTTATTAATTCCTCTCTATCGCTTGTTACGTCTTCTAACAATCATTTTGTCAGTACGTTTATTCTTTCTAGTCTTATAACCTTTAGTTGGCATACCCCAAGGTGACACAGGATGCCTACCCCCAGAAGTCCTACCTTCACCACCACCGTGCGGATGATCAACCGGATTCATAACAACACCGCGAACGGTAGGTCGCACTCCACGCCATCTTGACGCACCAGCTTTACCTAACGACCTAAGGTTATGTTCAGAATTTGATACCTCACCCATTACCGCTTTACAGTCAGCTAAAACCTTCCGCATCTCACCAGAACGTAATCTTAATGTGACATGAGCGCCTTCTTTCGCAACTAGTTGCGCAGAGGTTCCAGCACTTCGTGCTATTTGAGCACCTTTACCTGGCTTTAATTCAACACAGTGAATAGTAGAACCCAATGGCATGTTACGCAATGTCATACAGTTACCAACCTTTACGACTGCGTTTTCAGAAGAGATAATCTCTTGTCCAGCCACAACCCCTTTAGGTGCAATAATGTATCTACGCTCACCATCCTTATATAGAACCAATGCAATATTTGCAGTTCTATTAGGATCATACTCAAGCCTTTCAATAATGCCTGGTATATCAAGCTTATTACGCTTAAAGTCTATAATACGGTAGCTTTGCTTATGTCCGCCACCGATATGACGCGTAGTTATGCGCCCATTATTATTACGCCCACCACTTTTACTTTTTTTCCTTAGTAAAGGTGCAAAAGGTTTACCCTTATGTAAATCTTCATTCTTTACTCTAACGACAAACCTAGAACCTGGCGATGTCGGTTTTGATTTTACAATAGCCATTTATCTTACCGAATTATATTCTTTTATTTTCCAATTATGCTGCAGAGAAATCAATATCATGACCTTCTTTAAGCTTTACGTAAGCTTTTTTCCAGTCAGACCGTTTACCCATAAAGCGACCAAATCTTTTTGTTTTCCCTTTAACATTTAATAGTTGAACTTTTTCAACTTCCACATTAAACATCAACTCAACAGATTTTTTAACTTGTAATTTTGTAGCTTGATTCGCTACTTTAAATACAAACCTATTATCCGCTTCAGCAGCAACTGTACTCTTTTCAGAAATTACAGGTGCTTTAATTACATTTGAAAGGTTAAACTCTACACTCATGATAACTGCGCCTCAATTGCTTTCAATGCTGCTGGAGTGGCAATTACATTTTCCGCAGCAATTAACATAACAGGATCTAATTCACTTGCAGTAGTAACGTCAAGATTTATAATATTTCTTGAAGATAAGTATAAATTCTCACTTAACTCATCAGCAATAATTAAAATCCGACTTTTACCTAAATCCTTCAACTTTGCCACCAACTCTTTTGTTTTAGGAGTTGTCGGCATAATATCTAAGCTTGCAGTTAAACGATTTTGGCGCACTAACTCCGACAAAATCGAACGAATTCCCGCGCGATACATTTTCTTATTCAGCTTTTGATCAAAAGATCTTGGCTGTGCAGCAAATGTAGTACCACCGCCTCTCCAAAGTGGACTGCGTATTGTACCACACCTTGCGCGACCCGCACCTTTTTGTTTCCAAGGTTTGGCTCCGCCGCCACTGACAGCTGATCTATTTTTTTGAGCTTTTGTGCCTGAACGCAAGCCAGCCATGGTCTTAGTAGCCAACTGATGTATTAGGGTTTCGTTATATTCTCGCCCAAAAACATCTTCGCTTACCTCTACTTCACCTGCAGAGTCTGCACTATTAAGTGCTGGTATTTTCACACTCATGACTTATCCTTTATTTTTTTGCTTTACTGCCGGCGTCAATACTACATCACCACCTTTTGCACCAGGTATTGCACCCTTAACTAAAATAAGACCTCTTTCAGTATCAATCGAATGAATCGTCAAGTTTTGAGTAGTTACTTTTTCATTACCCATATGCCCAGACATCTTCTTACCTTTAAATACTCTTCCAGGTGTTTGACACATACCAATAGACCCATTTGATCTATGTGATATTGAGTTACCATGAGTTGCATCTTGCATAGTAAAATTATGTCTTTTTATACCACCTTGAAAACCTTTACCTATTGACGTACCTTGCACATCAACAGTTTGTCCAGCAGCAAATAGCTCAACAGTCAACTCAGAACCAATCGCTAGATCTTCGCCTTCGCTGCCGTTTAATCTAAATTCCCACAAGCCACGACCAGCCGTCATATTTGCCGCAGCATAATGACCAGCCATTGCTTTGTTTATTTTTGATGATTTTTTATCTCCTACAGCAATTTGCACCGCACGATAACCATCACTCTCAAGCCCTTTGACCTGAGATACTCTATTTGAATCAATCTGTATTACAGAAATAGGAACCGACGTGCCATCTTCACAAAAAACACGTGTCATTCCACATTTACGACCAATTAGACCTAATGCCATAATTAAACCCTCTAATTATTTAAGCTTAAATAAGCTTAATTTTAACGTCAACACCAGCCGCCAGATCTAACTTCATCAGCGTATCAACTGTCTTATCGGTTGGCTCGATAATATCAAGCAAACGTTTATATGTTCTCAATTCGTATTGATCACGTGCATCTTTATTTACATGCGGTGATGTCAGAATTGTAAAACGCTCATGTTTTGTTGGCAAAGGAATCGGACCTTTAACTTGCGCACCTGTTCTCTTTGCTGTTTCAACAATCTCACTTGCAGATTGATCAATTAACTTATGATCAAATGCCTTCAAGCTTATTCTAATAGTTTGACTAGACATATATATTACTCAACAATTGTTGCAACAACACCAGCACCAACCGTACGTCCGCCTTCACGAATCG
>CAZXJK010000008.1:0-27111 GCA_964640895.1 uncultured Methylomonas sp. | reverse complement strand
CAGGTGTCGATGCGCAGCAAATTCGTACAGTAGGGCAAATTCAAGGCGGTGGCGGTGGCGGTGGCGGCGGTGGCGGTGGCGGCAATGGTGGTGGCAATAGTCGTTATAGTGGCATGAAAATTCCTTATTCTAAAGGTATGACTTTGCTGGATGTTATTATTAGCATTGGTAGTATTGGTCAGTTTGCTGATGGTAATAGAGCGAGTATTATTCGTAAAATCAATGGTAAACAACAACAGTTTGGTTTGAAAATTGATGATTTAATTGAAGATGCAGATATTTCTAAAAACGTAAGAATGATGCCGGGAGATATTTTGGTTATTCCAGAAGCATATTTTTAGTATTTTTTATACTTTACTATTGAAGATTCCAGTATTAAAAAGAAATGTATGCCTAGCGGAAGTTAGGGGCCATTAACAGTAAATATTTTATGCTTACTGTTGTGGAATAGGCGAAATTATTTAAAGTAGAGATTTAAAGGTAAACAATGCAAGAGCAATTATCAGAAATTTTGTTTTACATCAAAGGAACACTAAAATATAAATGGCTTATTATTTTTGTTGCTTGGTTGGTATGCAGTATTGGATGGGTTTTTATAACTACGATACCTAATGTTTATCAATCTGAAGCTAAGGTTCATGTTGATAGTAGAACCATGCTGAGACCTTTATTAAAAGGCATAGCCATTGATTCGCAAAATTATGGTTTGTTGCGTATTATGGCTCAACTTATGTTTACACGGCCCAATTTGGAAAAAATATTATTAATTTCTGGCGTGGACTTAAATACCAAAACTGAAGCAGAAAAACAAGAGTTAATTAAAGGTTTAAAGGAAGGTGTTAAAATCATGGGTGGTAATAATGATTTGTTTACCATTGCCTATGGGGCAGAAAATGCGAAGAAATCTCAAGATACAGTTCATGCTGTATTAACAGTTTTTTCGCAGCAAACACAACAACGAGGGATGGGTAATACCGGTGATGCGCAGCACTTTATTGAAGAGCAGATTCGTGAGTATGAAGCGCGCTTAAGAAATGCGGAGCAGGCTCGTGAGAATTTTAATCGTATTAATGCAGGCTTACTTCCAGACCAGCGAGGGGCTTCACTCAATACTGTTATGGTGCAAATAGAGGAAACTCAAATGGCATTAGCTGAAGTGAGTTCGAGATGGCGAGTCTTGAATGCGCAGATGGATGATGTTTTGGAAACTGATAATGATGAATGGGGATTGTCAGATGTCGAAGGTTCAACACAGAGTACACCTGAAGATGTTGAAATTACCGCTTTAAAAGCTAATATGAATACATTGTTATTACGTTATACAGAGCATCACCCTGATGTATTAAGCATAAAATCCGCTATTCGTGATCAGGAAAGGGCAAAAGCTGAGCGCTTAACTAATGCACCAGCCTCAAATGATCTTTTTAGTTCAGCTGCCATTGAAAATCCTTATGTTCAGGCATTAAAGACTTCATTAAACCAAGTTGCATCAGAACGAGCTTCCCTAGGAGCTAGGCTCAATTTATTGCGCAATAAAGCGAATAAAGCTAAACAAAGTCTGGACGCTAGATTACGGGTTGAAACAGAGTCGCAAAACCTAGATAGGGATTACTCTATTATTAAATCTAATTATATGGCTCTCATTGGTCGTAGAGAGCAAGCTGCATTAACGAATAGAATGTCAAATGCTCAAGGTGCATTAAATTTTACGATTGTTGAAGCTCCAAGTAGGCCGCTAAAGCCAGAGGCTCCTAATAGAGAGTTACTGAACTCAGTAGTGTTGCTTGTAGGGTTACTTCTTGGGCTTGTTGCAGCATTTATACGTTATTTTCTGAAGCCGACCTTTATGTCTACGCAACAAATTAGGTCTATTACAGGCTTACCGGTTTTAGGTAGTGTTGCTTTGCATGCAGTCATTGATGCATCGCAAGAAAACAAAGGTAAAAATCTTGTTTTTTGGGGGATGAGTGGTAGTCTTTTGTGTGTATATTTGATTATTTTGCTCAATGCAGACAAGCTACAAGTTCTGCAAGAACAAGCATCAAAAATTATTTCTCTATAGGCGAGGGAGAGAACAGTGGATATTTTAGAGAAAGCGTTAGAAAAATCAGACAGAAATGACCAGAATAATGCGGGTTTAGAACAAGCATTGGAAAAATTAGAGCAGGATGGAGTCGCAGCCACTACTAGTTTAGAGCAAGCATTAGATAAAAGTGAGTCGTTAATTGAATCTAAGCAAGCTGAAGTTAGTATAGGCCAGGCTATAGTTGAACCTGTACAAACCAATAGAGGCCGTCTTGCAGAGGTTTCTGATAAGGCCAGTTCTGAAACAAATACAGCTAACAAATTAGTAGCTAATATTGATTGGGAGCAATTAGCTCATGATGGTTTTTTAACTAAAGAGCAGCAAAACCTTGCTTTGGTTGATGAGTATCGTGGTATTAAAAGACCATTACTTTATAATGCTTTTGGAGAAGGAGCTGAAGGGGTTACTAGAAGTAATTTAATTTTAGTAACGAGTAGTGTACCAGGGGAAGGGAAAACTTATAATGCAATAAATTTGGCACTTAGTATTGCTAATGAAAGAGATAAAAAAGTATTACTAATTGATGCCGATGTTGCAAAACCTTCTATTGCCAAAAGGCTGGGTATAAAGGATTCACCTGGATTAATTGAATATTTGGAGAATGATGAACTCGATTTTACTGATATTAGTTTAAAAACTGATTTGCCAGGCTTACAAATTATTCCTGCAGGGAAGCGACATGAATTTTCAACAGAGCTGTTAAGCAGTAATAAAATGGTGAAATTTGTTGATGAATTGAGTCAACGCTACCCAGATCGTATCGTTATTTTTGATTCACCACCATTATTAGCAGCAACTCAAGCAGAAGTTTTGTCAAGCTTAGTAGGGCAAGTTGTGTTTGTCATTGGAGCAGAAACAACCATGCAAGGAGCTGTTAATGATGCGCTTAAAAAAATACAAGGGTCTGACATTGTTTTGGCTTTGCTGAATAGAGCAAGGCAAGGCCTTAATATTAATTATTATGGTTATAGTTATGGGCAATATGGCCAAGACTAGGCTTATTTTTAAAAAGCATTCTGCTATTTTATTACTGGGCTTTGTCGGTAGTTTTATAAATAATGGTCAAGCTGTTGCAATGAGTTTTATTTTTACACCTAGAATAACGGTGCAGGAAACCTATTCCGATAATATTCGTCTTGCTGCTAGCAAAGAACTAAAGCAGAGTGCGTTCGTCACAGAAATTAGTCCTGGAATTTCAGTCCAAGGGATACGTGGAGGCAGGGCAAGTCTCAATTTAGATTATAACCTTCAGACTATTTTTAATGCTGGGGGAGATGGTTCTACGAATATATTCCATCAGTTACAATTTGATGGAAATTATCGCTTCTCTCGTAATAGATTTAATGTAGCAGCAAGAAGTAGTATTAGTCAGCGGAATACGAGTAATGTTCGTAGAGGGGATAATTTAAATAACTTAGATACCAGAACTAATGTTTACTCAGCTGGTTTTTCACCAGTGTGGACACCTCATTTTGGAGGTTTTGCTGATGCTGTTGTTCGAGTGGACTTTGATTATATTGCTAATAGGAATTTTACTGATAACGCTAATATAACTGAGAACGGACTTTTGGATTCAATTAATATATCTGAATCAGTACAGTTAATAAGTGGGCGTGATTTTCAACGTATAACGTGGAATGCTGCATTTAATAATACAGACAATATTAGATCAAATGATGTGAATTCTCATTTTCAAAATATGACGGGGACAATAAGGGCGTGGACGGATAGACGCTTTAATTTTTTTGGAACAGTACGTTATGACAATAATGATTTTGCAAGCTTAGATACTCGTACAAATGGCGCGTCTTATACAGTTGGGGCGCAATGGATACCTAGCCGGTTTTTTGATATAGAGGCGGGTTATGGTAATAACTGGCATGTGAGTGGAAACCTCAATCCTTCTAGGTTTACGCATATTGGAGTGGGGTACTTTGACCGCTCAAAAGGTCTAAATACTGGTGGTGCGTGGAATGTGAGAATGGATCACCGTACTAGGCGCTCATTTTGGTTATTTACTTACACCGAAGATACTGTTACGAATCAAAGACTTTTATTGAATGACACGCTTCCTCCAGGTGTTTTACCCTCGTTTACTAATGATGTAATTATCAGGAAAGATGCAAACGCATCTGTTTCTTATTATTCAGGTAAAAGTACTGTGCAACTAGGTGGTTTTTATCAAAGAAGAAAATTTAGCAATATTGATAATCAGCTAGAGAAAGTGTACGGTGCTGATATATCGTGGAATTGGCAATTTATTCGTCGTACTCAGTTATTTATAGCTCCTTCTTGGACACAGATTAATAGAAGTAGTACGAGTATAGGGTCTTCAAAAGATAATAGGTATGAAGGAATTATTCGTTTAACTCGGACTTTGCCTCTTGCTTGGGGGCGTCAAACAACGTTAAATACTAGTTTGGAATATCGATACCTTAAACAGGTTTCTAACTTAGTAGTGAATAATGTAGAGGTTAATACTTTTACAGAAAATAGAGTGAGCTTAAGTTTGTCTTTGTTGTATTAAAAATCATAATATTATTTGGAATTAAATGACATGAAAAATGCAATGACTGTTGATGTGGAAGATTATTTTCAGGTTTCTGCATTTGAACCTTATGTTAAAAAATCTCAATGGGATAAATTAGAGCATCGTGTTGCTAATAATACCCAACATATTTTGGATACTTTTGCTGCCCATGATGTTAAGGCAACATTTTTTACTTTGGGCTGGGTAGCTGAGCGTTATCCTGAATTAGTTAAACGCATTGTGCAAGAAGGGCATGAGCTTGCTAGTCATGGTTATGAGCATATTCGGGTAACTCAGCAAACACGAGAACAGTTTCGAGAGGATATACGTAAAACTAAACACATACTCGAAGATATTGGTGGGGTTGAGATAAAAGGCTATAGAGCGGCCAGCTATTCTATTGGACGTGATAATCTTTGGGCTTTAGATGTGCTAGCTGAGGAAGGGCATTTATATAGTTCTAGTATTTATCCTGTTAAACATGATTTATATGGTATGCCTGAGGCACCACGTTTTATTTTTCAGCCGATTGCAGGAAGCGATTTTAAAGAAATACCCATTACCACACTTAAAGTATTTAATAAAAATTACCCTTGTGGTGGCGGTGGTTTTTTTCGATTGTACCCCTATGTATTCTCTCGTTGGGCATTCAAACGCACTAATAACACTGAGAATCAACCAGGTATTTTTTATTTCCACCCATGGGAAATTGATCCTGAGCAACCTAGACAAGAGAACTTAGCGTTTAAGACTAAATTTCGACATTATTTAAATCTGCATAGAATGGAAAGTAGAATTAAATCTTTATTAACAGATTTTGAATGGGATACTATGCAGGCTATTTTTTTAAAATAGTTTATAAGCTGTAACATATTTTTTAATGCAAGTTTGCTTGCTAAGTCTAATTAGCTAACCTAACAAGGCCTATATGATTAAAACTTTAAATGACTCTAATAAATTGCAGTGGGAAAGTTATGTGCAAAAAACGCCTATAGCGACCTTTTTTCATCAAGTTGGGTGGCAAGAAGTTATTGAGCGAGCATTTGGGCATAAGACCTATTATTTATATGCTGAATTAGACGGTGCAATAACTGGAATATTGCCATTAGTACATATAAAGAGTCAATTATTTGGTAATGCACTGATTTCTAATGCTTTTTGTGTCTATGGTGGGGTGGTGGCTGATAATAAAGAAGTCGCAGGTGCTTTGGATGCGGAGGCTTGTCGTTTAGCAAAGCAATTAGGTGTTGATCATGTTGAATTTAGGAATAGAGAGCGCCTTTCTCCAGCAAGGCCTTATAAGGAAGGGCTTTATGTTACCTTTAGAAAAGACTTAGATGCCGACGTAGAAAAAAACCTTTTAGCCATTCCGCGTAAGCAACGTGCAGTCGTGCGCAAAGGTATTAAAGCAGGTTTAGTCAGTGTCATTGATAATGATGTTGAACGATTATTTCAAGCCTATTCGGAAAGTGTAAGAAACTTAGGAACCCCCGTTTTTCCTAAGAAATATTTTAAAATTTTAAAAGAAGTTTTTAAAGATCAGTGTGAAGTATTGACAGTCGAGCATGAAGGGAAATTAATTGCGAGTGTGATGAACTTCTATTTTCGGGACGAAGTACTACCTTATTATGGTGGTGGGGTAGCGCAAGCAAGATCTTTATATGGAAATGATTTTATGTATTGGGAAGTTATGCGCCGAGCAGTAGAAAAAGGAGTGAAAATTTTCGACTATGGTCGTAGCAAGATTGGAACTGGCTCATATCGGTTTAAAAAGCACTGGGGCTTTGAAGAAACACCTTTGTTTTATGAATTTGAACTGGTTAATGCCAAAGAAATGCCAGATATAAATCCTTTAAACCCAAAATATCGATTTTTTATAGCGGCTTGGAAAAGGCTCCCCTTGAGTGTAAGTCAAGTAGTGGGCCCTTGGCTAGCAAAGGACTTGGGTTAGGGATGAGGGTTTAATAATACCCGAAAGTATGACGCAGGATTTTGGCTGTACAGTCGTGTTAGAAATACAGGGGTATAGCAGGCTACGCAACTGTGTTTCTGGTGTGGCTGTGCTGTCAAAAGACAAGTCAGGCTCGGGTATTATTGAATTCTCATCGCTTAGTATAAAAATTTCTGAAAATCTATTGGTATGAAAAATTTATTATTTTTAGTACATCGAATTCCTTACCCGCCTAATAAAGGTGATAAAATTCGTTCTTATAATTTTCTAAAGGGTTTGGCTGAACATTACAATATTCATCTGGTAGCCTTTATTGATGACCCTGAGGATTGGCAGTATGTTGGTAAGATAGAGGCGTTGACGGACACTTCTTTATTGGTCAACCTTAACTCCTCTATTGCTAAAGTGAAAAGCTTAACAGGGTTGTTAACTAACAAAGCTTTAAGTTTGCCATATTATCAATCCAATAAAGTGCAAAAATGGATTGATAAAACAGTACAAGAAAAGAGTATAGAAAAAGTATTTATCTATTCTTCTGCTATGGCTCAATACGTTGAAAAATACGATAACTTAGATGTCACAATAGATTTTGTGGATGTTGATTCTGATAAATGGTCTCAATATGCACAGAAAGCTGCTTGGCCAATGAACTGGGTGTATCGGCGTGAAGCTAAACAATTATTAGATTATGATAAGCGTGTTGCTAAACAGTCCAAGATGAGTGCTTTTGTTTCTGAAGTTGAGTCTTTACTGTTTAAAAGTCTTTTTGATGGTAACTCCGAGCAAATAACATATGTTAATAATGGGGTTGATACGGTCTTTTTTGATCCTTATCAGCAATATGAAGATCCTTACATTGGTGGGGGGAGTAATATTGTTTTTACGGGAGCAATGGACTATTGGGCTAATATTGATGCCGTTATCTGGTTTGTGGAAAAAGTTTTCCCACTGGTTAAGCAGCAAAATAATAATGCGCAGTTTTATATAGTAGGATCTAATCCTGCTAAGGAAGTTCTGCAATTGGCAGTGATAGACGGTGTCTCTGTCACGGGTAGGGTTGATGATATTCGTGCGTATGTCTTTTTTGCTAATGTGATAGTCACGCCATTACTGATTGCGCGTGGCATTCAAAATAAGATATTAGAAGCGATGGCAATGGGTAAACGAATTGTGGCAACTCCACAAGCCATTGAGGGAATAACGATTACTGACCAAGAAGTAACTGTTATTGAAAATAGCACGGATTTTGCTACGCAAGTTGTTATGGATCTGAATAATACTCGGGCAGATTATTGCTCAGTAGAAAATCGTGATTTTGTAACAAAACATTATAGTTGGAGTGCAAGTCTTAAACGATTAACTCAAATTATTGAAAGTGATTAATTTTTAGGTTTGGAAACAGTGAAGCAACAAAGAATTTTAATTATTTTTGGAACACGCCCAGAGGCTATTAAAATGGCTCCTGTGGTGAAGGCGTTTCAAAATGATGCGCGGTTTATCACTAAAGTATGTGTGACTGCCCAACATAGGGATATGTTGGATCAAGTATTGGAGCTATTTAAAATAGTGCCTGAATTTGATCTGAATATCATGCAGAAGAATCAAGGCTTAACAGGGATAACCAGTGCGATTTTGCATGGTTTGGAGCCTGTTTTGCAAGAATTTATGCCTGACAGGGTATTGGTGCATGGTGATACCTCAACAACCTTTGCCGCGAGTTTGGCTGCTTATTATCAAAAAATACCAGTAGCCCATGTAGAGGCGGGTTTACGTACGCATAATATTTATTCTCCTTGGCCGGAAGAAGCTAATCGTAAATTAACGGGAGTTATTGCTGATTTACATTTTGCGCCTACCGAGACTGCTAGGGGTAATTTGTTGCAAGAACATGTTGCGGACAGCAATATTAGCATTACCGGGAACACCGTCATTGATGCGTTATGCCATGTAGAAGCCTCTATAAAAAATGATGCGCAATTAAGGGCTGAGTTAGCTGGTCGTTTTCCTTTTATTGATGCGGATAAGAAAATTATCTTAGTGACAGGGCATCGGCGTGAAAGTTTTGGTGATGGTTTTGAAAATATTTGCCAAGCACTGAGAGAGCTAGCCAAACGAGATGACGTACAAATTATTTACCCTGTACACCTTAACCCGCATGTGCGTGAGCCAGTTAATCGTTTATTAAAGGATGTGCCGCACATACACTTGATAGAACCTCAGGATTACTTGCCGTTTGTTTATTTAATGACGCTTGCTTATATTATCCTAACGGATTCAGGCGGTATTCAGGAAGAAGCCCCGTCATTAGGTAAGCCGGTTTTAGTGATGCGGGACACCACAGAGCGGCCAGAAGCCGTGACAGCGGGTACTATTAAGCTGGTGGGAGCAAATAAAATAAAAATTATTACCAGTGTTATTTCTCTTTTAGATAATCAAGATGAATATCGTAAAATGAGTATCGCGCATAACCCTTATGGGGATGGTAAGGCAAGTCAACGAATTGTAGAGGGAGTAGCTGTAAATGCACAAAGCAGAGTTTAACAGGGTTTCTGTTATAGGATTGGGTTATATAGGACTGCCTACGGCAGCGGTTATTGCTTCCCGCGGAGTGGAAGTGATTGGGGTTGATATTTCTCAGCATGCTGTTGATACCATTAACCAAGGTAAAATTCATATCGTTGAGCCAGATTTGGATATGTTGGTACAAAGTGCGGTTACCACGGGCAAATTAAAGGCTACTATAGAGCCTGAAGCCGCTGATGTTTTTATGATAGCGGTGCCAACGCCTTTTTCGGATGGATATAAGCCAGATGTGTCTTATATAGAGGCGGCAGTTAAAAAAATTGCGCCTGTTTTACAGAAAGGTAATTTGGTTATTTTAGAATCCACTTCTCCCGTTGGTACGACCGAGAAAATATCGGAGTGGATGAGTGAAATAAGAGCTGATTTGAGCTTTCCACACCAAAAAAGTGAACAAGCTGATATTCAGGTTGCACACTGCCCTGAACGAGTGTTACCTGGCTATGTTATTCAAGAGTTAGTTTCTAATGACCGTGTTATCGGTGGCTTAACGCCATATTGTGCCGAAAAAGCTAAAGCCTTATATAAGATTTTTGTCAAAGCGAACTGTATTATTACTGATGCGCGTACTGCCGAAATGGCCAAGTTGACTGAAAACTCCTTTAGAGATGTGAATATTGCTTTTGCGAATGAATTATCTATTATTTGCGATAAATTAAATATTAATGTTTGGGAGCTTATCAAATTAGCGAATCGGCATCCGCGTGTTAATATCTTGAAGCCCGGCCCTGGAGTGGGTGGGCATTGTATTGCGGTTGATCCATGGTTTATTGTAGACTCTAGCCCTGAAGAAGCGCGTTTAATTAGAACCGCTAGAGAAGTCAATGACAGTAAGCCTGAGTTTGTATTAGATAAGGTTAGGAAAGTGGCAGGCGCATTTAAGCAGCCTAAAATAGCTCTATTAGGCTTGGCATTTAAAGCTGATATTGATGATTTAAGAGAGAGCCCTGCAGTTGGTATTGCTGAAAAAGTGATTCAAGAAGCAATGGGTGAGGTTTTGATAGTAGAGCCGCATATTAGAGAATTACCTGAGAAATTACAAAATGATAATGTTAGCTTAGTTAGTTTAAGCGATAGTTTATCTGAGGCAAATATAATCGTTACTTTGACTGACCATACTGTCTTTAAACAGGTAAAACGGTCATTGTTACAAGAAAAAGTTATTATTGATGCGCGTGGCATTTGGGAGAAGGATTAAAATGTTAGAAAATACAAAAATTGCCATGATTGGCTTAGGCTATGTTGGTTTGCCTTTAGCTGTTGAGTTCGGTAAAAAATATGAGGTTGTTGGTTTTGATATTAGTCAACCACGAATAGATGAGCTGAACACGGGGCATGATCATACTCTAGAAGTAAGTGATGAGGAGTTGTTGGAAGCAACGCACTTAAGCTACACGGCGGATATTGAAGAAATAAAATTATGTAATATCTATATTGTGACCGTACCAACTCCTATTGACGAATATAAGCAGCCTGATTTATCACCACTTGAAAAAGCGAGTGCTTTATTAGGTAAGGTGCTTAAGCAGGATGATATTGTTATTTATGAATCAACTGTATACCCTGGAGCCACCGAAGAAGTTTGTGTACCTATTTTAGAAGATGTTTCTGGCCTAAAATTTAATGAAGGTTTTTTTGTAGGTTATAGTCCTGAACGAATTAACCCAGGTGACAAGGAACACCGAGTGACAACTATTCTAAAAGTAACCGCGGGTTCAACACCTGAGATTGCAGAAAAAGTTGATCAGTTGTATAAAAGTGTTATTACTGCTGGAACGCATAAAGCGAGCAGTATTAAAGTGGCTGAAGCAGCAAAAGTGATTGAAAATACTCAGCGCGATGTCAATATTGCTCTCATTAATGAGCTTGCCTTAATTTTTAATCGCCTAGGTATTGATACTGAAGAAGTTTTGATTGCTGCTGGTACTAAATGGAACTTTTTGCCATTTCGCCCAGGTTTGGTGGGTGGGCATTGTATTGGTGTTGATCCGTATTACTTAACCTATAAAGCACAATCTATTGGTTATAATCCGGAAATTATTTTATCGGGAAGGCGCATTAATGATGGCATGGGCGAATATGTGGTGTCGCGACTGATTAAATTGATGCTGAAAAATAGTCTGCCTGTAAAAAATTCAGATATTTTAATCATGGGCTTAACATTTAAAGAAAATTGTCCTGATTTACGGAATACTCGTGTCGTTGATATTATTACTGAACTGAAGACTTATGGTGTCAATATTCATGTCTATGACCCATGGGTTGATGCTGAGGAAGCGATGCAAGAATATGGTATTCAGCCAATAACCAGTCTGGATGCAGGTCAGTTTGATGCAATTTTATTAGCTGTTGCACATGAACAATTTAAACAAATGGATATTAAAGAGATTAGAGCGTTAGGAAAGCCTGATGCTGTTATTTATGATCTGAAATATCTGTTCCCTGCTGACCAAACTGACGAGCGCTTATAGTATGAAAGTATTGGTAACCGGAACAGCTGGGTTTATTGGTAATCATCTCGCCATCAAGCTATTAGAGCTTGGCGATGAAGTTGTAGGGATTGATAACTTAAATGATTATTATGATGTGAATTTAAAATTAGCCCGTTTAGATCGCATTAAAGATCACGCTAATTTTACTGATGTCAGAGCTGATATTGCCGATAGAGCAGCAATGGAGCAATTGTTTAAGGAGCATAAGCCGCAACGTGTGGTTAATTTAGCTGCACAAGCAGGTGTACGTTACTCTATCGAAAATCCGCATGCTTATATTGACAGTAATATAGTCGGTTTTTTGAATATCTTAGAGGGCTGCCGACATAATGATGTTGAACATTTGGTCTATGCTTCCAGTAGCTCGGTATATGGCGCGAATGAAAGCATGCCTTTTTCAGTCCATGATAATGTTGATCACCCATTAAGCTTATATGCTGCGTCTAAAAAATCCAATGAGTTAATGGCGCATACCTATAGTAATTTGTATGACCTGCCGACTACAGGCTTAAGGTTTTTCACTGTGTATGGCCCTTGGGGGCGACCTGATATGGCTTTGTTTTTATTTACCAAAGCAATTAAAGAAGGTAAAACTATCCAAGTTTTTAATTACGGCAAGCATCGTAGAGACTTTACTTATATTGATGATATTGTCGAAGGCATTATTAGAACCTTAGATAATGTTGCGCAGCCTAACCCTGAATGGAGTGGTAAAAATCCAGATTCAGGAACCAGTAAAGCACCTTGGCGGATTTATAATATTGGTAATCAAAGTCCGGTTGAATTAATGGACTATATTGAAACCCTAGAGAAATATTTAGGTAAAACTGCAGAAAAAGAATTATTGCCTTTACAGCCTGGTGATGTGCCTGATACCTACGCTGATGTTGAGGCATTAGTGCAAGATGTAGGCTATAAGCCAAATACAACGATAGACCAAGGGATTGATAAGTTTGTTACTTGGTATGATAGTTATTATCAATAAGTGACATCATTAGTATATAAGGGTGTTGGTAGAGAGTTGTGAATAAAAATATAGAGCAAGCCCCGCTTATCGCGCATGTTATTTATAAGTTGGATGTGGGTGGTTTGGAAAATGGATTAATTAACTTAATTAATCAAATGCCAGTACATAAATATCGACATATTATTATTTGTTTAAAAGGCAGTACCCAGTTTCGGGAGCGCTTACAACGGGATGATGTGCAAATAATTGATTTACAGAAGAAGGATGGCCAGGACTGGGCTTCTTTTGTGACTCTCTATCGAATACTTAGGCAGCAACAGGTTGATATTGTGCATACGCGTAATTTAGCAACCATTGAATACCAAGTACCTGCTTTTTTAGCAGGAGTGCATGATAGAGTGCATAGTGAGCATGGCTGGGATACCTTTGATCCTGAAGGAAATAAGAAGAAATATCAAATACTACGGCGCTTAATAAGTCCGTTGGTTAAGGTCTTTATCCCTTTATCTCTACACTTGCAGAGTTATCTCGTTAATAAGGTTGGCATACCTGAACAAAAAATTGTCAGAATTTGTAATGGTGTGGATATTAATAAGTTCTATCCTGTGCAAGAAAAAGAATTAATAGTTGATTGCCCATTGGTGCAGGGTAAAGATGTAATCAATATTGGTACTGTTGGGCGTATGCACGGGGTAAAAGATCAGCTTACATTGGTGAGAGCTTATATTCAGCTTTTAACAAAGCACCCAAACCTTATTGGTACCGTTAATTTATTGTTAATTGGTGATGGGCCGTTGCGAGAAGAGGCGATAGTGTTGCTGGAAAATAATAATTTATTAGCGCATGTATGGTTACCTGGAGCGCGTGCTGATATTGCAGCCATTATGCGTTCGTTAGATATTTTTGTTTTACCTTCACAAGCTGAAGGTATTTCTAATACGATTTTAGAAGCGATGGCAACAGGCTTGCCTGTGGTGGCAACAGCTGTGGGTGGGAATACTGAATTAGTATTAGAGGGTGAAACGGGCTTATTGGTACCTCACTCAGAATCAGAAGCGATGGCGACAGCATTATTAACTTTGCTGGAAAATAAACCATTAAGACTGCAATTTGGCAAGAGTGCTCACCAGCGTATCTTGGAAAAATTTTCAATACAAGCAATGGTAAATAAATATACTGACGTATATGACTCATTACGACTAAAAAGGAAGCAATAATATGTGTGGCATTGTTGGTATTTATGACTTAACCGCAAAGCGTGAAATTAATCGTGATTTATTATCACGTATGAATGAATCTCAGTTTCATCGTGGCCCAGATGAAGGTGGCTTGCATATTGAAGCTGGCTTAGGTTTGGGGCATAGACGCTTATCCATTATTGATTTATCGAGTGGGCAGCAGCCTATGCATAGTCAAGATGGCAATGTTGTGTTGACGTATAATGGGGAGGTGTATAATTTTCCCGAATTGCGTAAAGAACTAGACGCAATGGGGTATCGCTTTAAAACGCATTGTGATACTGAAGTCATCGTTTATGCGTGGCAAGCTTGGGGAGAAGATTGTGTCTTGCATTTGCGGGGTATGTTTGCATTTGCAATTTGGGATAGGGATAAGCAAACTTTATTCTTAGCACGCGATAGGCTGGGTATCAAGCCCTTATATTATGCACAAACGTGTAATGGACAATTTATCTTCTCGTCCGAATTAAAGGCATTGAAAGAGCATCCTGATTTGTCGCGAGAAATGGATCCAACTGCTATTGAAGAGTATTTTAGTTTTGGTTATATACCTGATCCTAAAACTATTTATAAGGGTGTTTATAAGCTAGAGCCTGGGTTTTGTTTAAGTATTAAGCATGGTAGCCAATCTTATCAGTCTAGACAATATTGGGATGTTGACTTTAATGTCTCCTTGCAAGGGTCTGAAGAAGACTTAGGAGAAGAGTTAATTGAGCGAGTACGCGAAGCCGTTAAAATTCGCACCATTGCTGATGTGCCATTAGGGGCTTTTTTATCAGGTGGCGTGGATTCCAGTGCTATTGTCGCTATGATGGCAGGGTTATCCAGTGATCCGGTTAATACCTGTTCTATTTCTTTCGGTGATCCAAAGTTTAATGAATCAAAATTTGCTGCACAAGTTGCTGAGCAATATCACACTGCGCATCGAGTGGAGCAAGTAGACCCTGAAGATTTTAGTTTAATTAACCAACTTGCAGGTATTTATGATGAGCCTTATGCTGATAGCTCGGCTTTACCTACTTATCGAGTATGTGAATTAGCAAAAAGGCAAGCAACAGTTGTATTGTCAGGTGATGGGGGGGATGAAAATTTAGCGGGTTATCGTCGTTATCGTTGGCATACTTATGAAGATCGCATGCGTTCAATTATGCCGGATGCTATTCGTAAGCCCTTGTTTGGTTTTATGGGGAATGTTTATCCTAAAGCAGATTGGGCACCGAAAATATTTCGTGCAAAATCAACCTTTGAATCAATCGGACGTGATTCAATTGAGGGTTATTTACATAGTGTGTCGGTTAATTCTAACGCTATTCGTGCCTCTCTATTTAGTAAGCAATTAAAAAGTGATTTGCAAGCTTACCAAGCTGTTGAAGTTTTTAGGAAGCATCTAAAAAATGCCCCTAGTGATGATGCTCAGTCTCTAGTACAATACTTGGATATTAAAACATATTTGCCAGGGGATATTTTAACCAAGGTGGATAGAGCGAGTATGGCGCATTCACTGGAAGTCAGAGTGCCATTACTAGATCATGAATTGGTTGATTGGATTGCCAAATTACCACCTGATTTGAAGCTAAAGAAAAAAGAAGGTAAATATATCTTCAAAAAAGGACTAGAGCCTTATTTACCAAATGATATTTTATATCGCCCTAAGATGGGGTTTGGTGTGCCTTTGGCTAGTTGGTTTAGAGGGCCATTAAAAGAGCAGGTACGTACATCTTTACTTGGTGAAACTATGGCTGACTGTGGTTTGTTTGATCAGCAATATTTGACGAAGGTTGTAAGTCAGCACCAGAGTGGTTTACGGGATTACAGTACGACTATTTGGTCATTATTAATGTTTAATTCATTTTTGGATAATAGCCACTAATTGATCTTGACTTTTTAGGGAAAACATACTTTATATATGTTATTATCAATAACAATGTGTGGTACTAGTGATTTTTGGCATAAATGACTATGCTATTCTTTTTTGAAAAAGTAAGGCATAGCATATTAAATAAAGCTGTTATTAGGCGATATAATTTAGGATGGAAAAATGAACGAAAATAATCAACAGGTTGATGAATCTGATAAGGTCAGCATTGATCAAAAAGTATCTGGTAAAAGGCGACTGTTTGTAAAGGGGGCAGCAGGTGTAGTGCCGGCAGTTTTGACATTAAGAAGTGGTGCAGCTTTTGCTCTATCAAGTGCGGAAATGTGTAATATTAAGGATAATGGTGTTGCTGGTGGAGCTAATCTTCCAGTGATAACGGCCGATAATTCAGATCCTTGGTTACGTAAAGAGTTATTGTGTCGTGTATTAGATATTGCTGGAACTAATGTTACTGTTTACCCTGACCCATTTATAGCGGGTGAGTGGCGGCATGAGAATTATAACCCTAGTGGGTCAAATACAGATAAATATGTTGATGCGGTTGTGGTTTTTCCTGCTCCTGATGCAATGAACCTAGTAGGCACAACTACGCCAAATTATGAGATTACTGCTATTGATGTTCCCTGTTTTGTTTTAGTTGTGATGAGTGATTCTGGAACTGCTGTTGACTTGGGTGCAGCAAACAGTAATGGAAATAGTGGTTTGCCTTATATTACAGCATCATGCTGGACATCGGCTTCGCCTACTGCAAGTGGTGGTGGGACTGGGGGTATCTTTTAATTTGACTTGTATGTATTGGGGAACTCCTACGGCATTTAAGCTTGCCATGACAATATGGGGAGAACATGCTGTTGTTTATAACTCTCTCTCGGGTGAAACACATTATATTAATGAATTGGCTATTGAATTATTAACTTTATTACAAGTTGCACCTGAAACACTTGCATCATTAAGCGATAAGATTTGTCTGCTTTTTGAGGTGGATGATCGTCGTGCTTTGCAGCAGCAACTTTCCCAATTGATTATTGAATTTGACAATTTAGGTTTAATAGAAGCAACTAAGTGTGAAAATTAAGGATATGCCGTTTGCGCTGCTGGCTAATGCAGCACGGAGTAACACAGGGTTGTGTGTTGATTTTGGTGCTTGTGTCGTTAGGTTGCGCAGTCAGGAAAGTAATTTTTTGCGCACATTTGGGTTACTTTATCAAGACTTTCAAGTTGTTGAAGGGAAGTTTATTGATTTTCATATAGATATGAAAAGACCGACAAGCTACCGTCGTTGGATGCAAGCACAAATTATATTCAGTATTAATGGCGTTACGCCATTTGAGCCTTTTCCCCTTAATCATGCTATGCCACTCTTTGAATGGGGCTTAAATTGGTGTATTGCCAAACAAGGGCATCATCATTTAATGTTACATGCGGGTGTGGTTGAGAAGGCAGGTAAAGCCATTATTTTTCCTGCATTACCTGGTTCAGGGAAAAGCACTTTAAGTACTGCGTTAGCATTGCGTGGTTGGCGGTTGTTATCTGATGAATTTGGCTTAGTGAGAGCAAAGGATGGAATGTTACAACCAATGCCAAGGCCAGTACCGCTTAAAAATGCATCAATTCAGGTTATTCGAGACTTTGCGCCTTCGGCAGTAATCGGCCCTTTGTTTCCTAAAACACGTAAAGGTACGGTTGCGCATTGTCAGCCTCCTACTGGTAGTGCTGAACAATGTCGACAGTTAGTTAAGCCTGCATTTGTGGTCTTCCCTAAATATCAGGCAGGTAGTCAAACTATTTTACAAACATTGCCTAAGCATTATTCCTTTCTGAAGTTAGCCTCTAATGCTTTTAACTATGAAGTAATGGGAGTAACGGGTTTTGAGCGGCTGAGCGATATTGTGAATTCATGTGCGTGTTTTAATTTGACATATTCTGATTTAGATAATGTTATTGCACGATTGGATGACATGATATTACAAGAAGATTATGAGCTATAAACCCAGAAAAGAAAGTCAGCAGTTATTGTTGTTAGCATTTAACTCACCCAACTCTCTTGCAAAATTATCTATGCAAGAATGGGAGTTATTGATACGCATGGTGCGAGCCAATAAGTTATTAGCAAGCCTTGCTGCTAAAATTGCGCTTACCTGCCCTAATATGACTATACCTGCAAAGGTGACTGAAAATTTTCAAGCAGCCCAGCAACTGGTTGATTATCGCAAGAAATTAGTGATATGGGAGCTGAATCGCCTTAACAGGACGCTAGTAGAGCTAAATATTGATATGGTCGTGCTGAAAGGTGGTGCTTATATTATACAAGGCTTACAAATGGCCACAGGGCGACTACTGTCTGATATAGATTTGTTAATTCCTAAGCAAGACATTGAGCGAGTGGAAAAACATTTACTTACACATGGGTGGCAGACTACTCAACTTGATGAATATGATCAACAATACTATCGTACTTGGATGCACGAGATTCCGGCATTACGACATCGTGACCGGTTTATTGAGGTTGATATTCATCATACTATTCTGCCGCTAACGAGTAGGCTGCGCCCAGATCCACGCCAATTATTAGCTGATGCAGTGATGGTGGATAACAGTGTATGTAAAATATTGTCACCTTGCGATATGGTGTTGCATAGCGCGGTGCATTTATTTTATGACGCTGAATTAAATGCTAGTGATTTTAGAGATCTTTTGGATCTGCATGAATTATTAAGCTTATTTAGTCTGCAAGATGCCGATTTTTGGATGAGGTTGGATAAGAGAGCAGGGGAATTAGGCTTACATAGGCCTTTATATTATGCATTATATTTCACTAAGCAACTCTTTAGTACCAAAGTACCTACTGATTTATTGCGTGATAACAAAGGTAGGCCCCCAAATAGCATAAGAATATTAATGGAATATTGTGTGCCATTAGCATTATTACCAGAGCACCCTGATTATCCAGAAAAAAAAGTGTCTTTTATTCGATGGCTACTTTATATTCGTTCACATTATTTACGCATGCGACTCTCTTTGTTAATACCGCACTTATGGAAAAAAAGTAAGAAACGATTACAGCCTGTAATAAATTAAGTTGGCTCATTTATAATTATAAAGTGATTAATTCAATTTTTTGAAGATTGTTGAACTAAAACAAATTTACCATCTAGTTGGGTGGAATATCTAACCTTATTTGTGCCTAATGAAAATTTTACATATTTTAGACCATTCTATTCCCCTGCATAGCGGCTATACTTTTCGTACTCGTGCGATTTTAGAGCAGCAAGGAGCCTTAGGTTGGCAAACCTTCCATGTCACATCAGCGAAACATATTGGTGCTAAGCAATCAGTTGAAGAGGTTGATGGTTTGTGTTTTTATCGGACGGATGAGCCAACAGGAGTATTAGCGAAACTGCCAGTCATTAATCAATGGGCGATTGTGAGTAGCTTAAGTGAACGCTTGGAAGAGGTTATTGCGGAGGTACAACCTGATATTTTGCATGCACACTCACCCGTATTGAATGGTTTGGCAGCTCTGAAAGCAGGAAAAAAATATAATATTCCAGTTGTGTATGAGTGTCGTGCCTTTTGGGAGGATGCAGCAGTTGACCATGGTACAACCACTGAAGGTAGTTTCCGTTATCGTTTAACTAAAGCTTTAGAAACATACGTCTTTAAAAATGTACAGGCAGTGACTTGTATTTGTGACGGGTTAAAACAAGACATCATAGGGCGTGGTGTAGAGGAAGCTAAAATTACTATTATCCCTAATGCGGTTAATATTGAGAAATTCACCTTTGGGCAAGTTGCTGATACTGAACTGAAAAATAAGCTTGGCTTACAAGGTAAAACAGTGCTTGGTTTTATAGGTTCTTTTTATGCTTATGAAGGTATCCCACTAATGTTGGATGCCTTGCCTAATATTCTTAAACAACAGCCAAATGTTTGTTTATTATTGGTAGGCGGAGGACCGCAGGAGCAAGTTATTAAAGATAAGGTTAAGCAGTTACAATTAGAAAAGCACGTTGTTTTTACAGGACGAGTCTCACATGATGTAGTGCAAGATTATTATAATCAAGTAGATATGTTTGTTTATCCTAGGTTGTCAATGCGGTTAACTGATTTGGTGACACCACTTAAACCTTTGGAGGCGATGGCTCAGGGGCGACTTGTTATTGCTTCGGATGTCGGTGGGCATAAGGAGCTTATCACCGACCAAGAAAATGGTATTTTATTTAAAGCCAATGATGCAGGTTCATTAGCAGAAAGTGTCCTTAATTTAATAAACCATGTAGATAGTTGGGACTCCATGCGACAAGCAGGTAAAAAATATGTTGAGCAAGAAAGAAATTGGCCCAAAAGTGTTGCCAATTATAAGCAAGTTTACTCATCACTCCTTGATTAAACAGCCCAAAATAGATTTTTTATCCACTGAGAGATTATGAATCAACCTAAACTACTCGTATATTGCACTTTGTTTCCGAGCAATAAACGCCCTAATGCGGGTGTCTTTATTCGTGAAAGAATGTTTCGTGTTGGGCAGCAGTTACCTATTGTTGTGGTGTCACCTGTACCTTGGTTTCCTCTTCAAGGTATTATTCGTTATTGGAAGCCTAATTTTAGACCACAACCCGATAAGTTCGAGATCCAACAAGGTGTGCGGGTATATTTTCCACGATTTTTATCAATTCCTGGCCTATTTAAATCTTGGGATGGTTTTTTGATGGCTTTGGGAAGTTTTACAACACTTGTTAAGCTAAAAAAAGAATTCAATATTATTGATGCTCATTTTGCTTACCCTGATGGCTATGCGGCAACTATACTTGGAAAGTGGTTTAAGGTACCTGTTACCATTACTTTGCGTGGTACGGAAGTACCTTTGTCGAAAATTCAAGGGCGCAAAATAAGGATGCTAAAGGCTATAAGTTGTGCTACACGTGTTTTTTCTGTAGCAGACTCGCTCAAACGACACGTGGTAAGTTTAGGCGCAAGTTCTGATAAAATTCGTGTGGTGGGTAATGGTGTTGATATTAATAAATTTTATGCCTTGGATAAGCGACAGGAAAGAGCAGAGTTAAATATTTCGGTTAATGCTAAGGTTTTAGTTTCGGTTGGCGCTTTAGTTGAGCGAAAAGGGTTTCATAGAGTAATAGAGGCATTACCTGAGTTAATTACGAAATACCCTGACTTGATCTATTTGATTATTGGAGGTGATAGCCCTGAAGGCAATATAAGAAATCAACTAGAGCAACAAGTTAAAACTTTAGAGCTTGAGAAGCATGTGCAATTTTTAGGGGCATTAAGTTCAGAGCAACTTAAAAAACCTTTATCTACAGCGGATATATTTACCTTGTCAACAGCAAATGAAGGTTGGGCAAATGTGTTTTTAGAAGCAATGGCATGTGGACTTCCAGTTGTGACGACAGATGTGGGTGGGAATAGAGAAGTAGTGAATAATGATGATTTAGGTATCATAGTGCCATTTGATGACAAGCAAGCACTTGTTAATGCATTATTTCAGAGCTTAGAGCGGACTTGGGATAAAGAAAATATTATTGCTTATGCTCGAAATAATGCATGGGATACACGAGTGGAAGTTTTGGTTGGTGAATTTAAAAAACTGGTTGCTTAAAGGTTTGCATCACTAGAGTACTAAGAAAAAATAAAGGATAGATAATGACATTATTAGCGGGTTGGGTTGAAACATTAATAAAAGCTAAGGATGCCGAGAGGTTGCTACAAAGTTATATTGCTCAAGCACCTGCATATACACAAGAAGGTGTTAGTATTGACAGTTCTGAATTTTACGCTGTTGCTGCAAATCAACAAAAAAAATATCTTCAGCAAGATATATTGCTAGTTAATGCGGGTAATACTGAATTGACTATGCCTGCGGATAAGATAATAGACAATTACTTGTTAAAGGGAGAGGGCTTTTTAGAATCAAACCCTATTGAACAAGCTTTGGTTATTATTGAGCCTCGCCAGAAAAAATTACTGTTGGCGACTGACCCAATTGGTTTAACTCAGCTGTATTATGCTGTAACAAATAAAGGGCTCATTTTTGGAAATAGTGCTGATAGTATTATTGCTCACCCAGAAGTAAAAACTGATATTTCGGCGCAATCTGTATATGACTATGTGTATTATCATCATTGCCCGAGTCCGCATACCATTTATCAGGATGTTAAAAAATTGGAGGGTGGGCAAGTACTTATTTATCAAGATGGCAAAGTACAAATAAAGAATTACTGGGTGCCAGAATTTAAAGAAGAAATGTCAGCTTCTGTCGCAGAAGTTGGTAAAGAATTGCAGCAGAGGTTAGTTGAATCTGTTGCACAGATGGCAGATAATGAAATGACCACTGGTGCTTTTTTAAGTGGTGGGCTTGACAGCTCTAGTGTTGCAGGAGCATTAGCGCAAGTTTATCCTGGTAAAGCCCAAACTTTTTCAATGGGTTTTCCTGTTGAAGGTTATGATGAAATTGAATATGCTAATATTGCCGTTAAGCACTTTAACACTCAACAGCATGAATACTATTTGACTCCAGAGGATACAGTTAAAGCAATTCCTAGCATAGCGGCTTACTATGATGAGCCTTTTGGTAACTCATCTGCATTGGCGGCTTACTATTGTGCAAAAATGGCAAAAGACAATGGTATTAGCGTTATATTGGGTGGAGATGGTGGCGATGAGATTTTTGCGGGCAATGAACGCTATGCTCAACAGCTTGTGTTCGAATATTATCAGCAAGTACCAGAGGGCATTCAGCATGCTTTAGGTGGTGTGCTTAACCATTTGCCCAGTTTACTCGCTAAACAAAAATTATTTTTTAAGGCGAAGAGATATATAGATCAGGCAAAAATACCACTACCTGATCGTTTGCAGGATTATAATTTTTTGCATCGTCATGTTGGTTCGGAAATCTTTCAAGATGAATTCCTACAGCAGATAGACTCAGAAAGGCCGCTAGATTTATTGAGAGAGTGTTATCACCGACCTAAGCAGGCTAGTTCTCTGAACCGTATGTTATATATGGATTGGAAAACCACTTTACATGATAATGACTTGGTAAAAGTGAATAAAATGTGTGAAATGGCGGGGGTTACTGTTAGATACCCGCTACTAAGCCAGAGCATTTTAGATTTATCATGTCAGATTCCATCATCAGAAAAGTTACAGGCTAAAAAGTTACGTAAATTTTATAAACAAGCAATGGCTGGTTTTCTACCTGAAAAAATTATTAATAAGCCTAAACATGGCTTTGGGTTGCCATTTGGAGTTTGGTTAAAAAGTTATCAACCTTTAAAAGAGTTGGCATATAGCAGTATTGATAGTTTGAAAAAGCGTCCCTACTTTAAAGAGGCGTTTCTTGATCACGCCATTAAAATGCACCAAAGTGTGCATACAGCTTATTATGGTGAATTAATTTGGATCTTGATGATGCTGGAATTGTGGTTTCAAGGAAAGGATATTTAAAAGAAAGTTGATTATAAATTCCGCATCCGTCATCCTTACACCTTAGTTTAAGGTGTAAGGATGACGTTTGAAGCTGTCATGCCTTTTTATCAGATTTAAATATAATTTTACAGCAGAAGCATAGATATAAATGGAAAAAAATGAAAATAACGATAGTTGGAATAGGGTACGTAGGACTTTCAAATGCAATGCTACTTGCACAGAATAATGAGGTTGTGGCATTGGATGTTATTTCGGAAAAAGTTGATTTACTTAATGCAAAGCAATCACCCATTGTTGATACAGAAATTGAAGATTATTTAAAAAATAAAAAACTTAATTTCACTGCAACACTAGATAAAATGCAAGCTTATGAAAATGCAGATTTTATTATAATTGCCACGCCCACTGACTACGATACAGAAACCAATTACTTTAATGTAGGATCTGTTGAAGCCGTTATTAAAGATGTTATCGCGATTAACCCTAATGCCGTGATGATTATCAAATCAACTGTACCCGTTGGGTACACTGAACGAATCAGTAAGGAATTAGGGTGTGCTAATATTATTTTTTCCCCTGAATTTTTAAGAGAAGGTCGTGCACTATATGATAACCTTTATCCGTCACGAATTATTATTGGTGAGAGTTCGTTGCGAGCAGAGAAATTTGCTAGCTTATTAGCTGAAGGAGCCATTAAAAAGGATATTCCTATACTTTATATGGGGTCAACTGAAGCTGAAGCTGTTAAATTATTTTCTAATACCTATTTAGCAATGCGAGTATCTTATTTTAATGAGCTCGATAGCTATGCAGAAACACATGGGTTGAATACGAAACAGATTATTCAAGGGGTAGGGTTCGACCCCCGTATTGGTAACCACTACAATAACCCTTCTTTTGGTTATGGAGGGTATTGTTTACCTAAAGATACCAAACAACTTCGAGCAAATTATAAAGAAGTGCCGAATAGTTTGATTGGAGCAATTGTTGATGCTAATAGTACTCGTAAAGATTTTATAGCAGACTCACTCATTAAGAGAAACCCAAAAATAGTGGGTATTTATCGGCTTATCATGAAAAGTGGTTGATAACTTTCGAGCATCTTCTATCCAAGGTATTATGAAACGTATAAAAGCGAAAGGAATAGAGGTGGTAATCTATGAACCTGTTCTGCAAGAAGCAACATTTTTTAATTCCAAAGTAGTTAATGATCTTAATGAGTTTAAGAAAATGTCAGATATTATTGTAGCCAATCGATTATCTGAAGATATCAGCGATGTGATAGATAAAGTTTATACGCGTGATTTATTTGGGAGTGATTAAGGAATGAGAATTCAATAATATCCGAGTCTGGCTTTTCACAGTCGCACCAGAAAAATAGTTGCGTAGCCTGCTATGAGCTTATGTTTCTAACACGACTGTGTAGCCAAAATACTGCGCCATACTTTTGGGTATTATTAAATCCTCATTCCTAAGTAAAAAAACTTGGCTATACGTTGAATAGGGCTTTAATGAAAAATTTAATCAATAAATTAAAAAGAGTTATTTTTCTACAGGTAAAATATTTTTTTTTATTACTCACTAACTCTAAACATATTAAACAAGAAAGAGTGTTTGTTGCAGGTATGCAACGCTCTGGAACTAATATGCTAATGGATATTTTAGAAAAAAGCTGTGCAACAGATGTTTATCATGAACGTGATGCTCGAGCATTTGATAACTACCAAATGCGTGAAGAAGCAGTTATTCGCAAGCTTAGTCATCGCTCCAGAGCACCTAAATTTGTTATTAAGTCCTTATGTGAATTGCAAAATTTAGAAAGTCTGATGTCTAGTTTTCAACCAGCAAAAATTATTTGGATTGTTCGCGACTACAATGACGTAGTTGCTTCTATGTTAAAGTCGTTTGGTAATATGGAAAAACAGCTACTCAGAATTTTTAGGGATAATGGTAGTGAGTGGTTAGGGCAAGGAATGACGAGTAAAACGCGCAGTGAGCTTATTGAGCTAGTCCAGCCAGGTATGGGGGATAAATCAGCTTCTGCCATGCAATGGTATTTTCGTAATGTTTTATTCTTTGACCAGAAATTTGAGAGTAATAAACAAGTTTTATTGATTTCTTATGAAGAGCTAGTTAATCAGCCTGAGGTTCAGGTTGGTAAAATATGTGACTTTATTGGTATTCAATTTCAGCCTCGCATGATAAAAGATATTTTTTCTAGCTCTATTAATAGAAGAAAAAATCCAGAGATTGACCCGCACGTTCGTGCTCTATGCGATGAGTTGCAATTGAAATTCAAAAAATTACTAGAAACATGAGAGATATATTTGTAACACTTGTTGTTTTTGGTACGCTTCCTTTTATTTTGAAGCGCCCCCAAATTGGTATTTTATTGTGGGGGTGGCTGGCCTATATGAACCCTCATAAGCTCTCATGGGGGTTTGCACATGATTTTCCTTTTTCCCAAGTTACCGCAATCTTTATTCTGTTAGCTCTCTTTATTTCAAAAGAACCTAAGAAAATTCCTTGGACCATAGAACTGCGTGTTTTAATGGTCTTTATTATTTGGATGTTTATTACCACTTTAAATGCTCAGTATCCTGAACTTGCTTGGCAGCAATGGGATAAGGTTTGGAAAATACAATTGATGACTTTTGTGAGCATTATTGTCATGCAAGATAAATGGCGAGTTCAGGCTATGGTTTGGGTTATTGCATTATCCCTTGGATTTTATGGCTTTAAAGGTGGTATTTTTACAGGTATGACTGGTGGAGCCTATGCCGTATATGGGCCTAGTGGAACATTTATTTATGGGAATAATGAAATTGGCCTGGCTTTGATTATGATTATCCCTTTAATTAGATACCTTCATTTGACAACAGAACATAAATTTCTGAAGTTAGGCTTGCTCGTCACAATGTGGTTGACTGTACTTGCCGTTATTGGAACGCAATCTCGCGGAGCTTTAGTTGGTATTGCATGTATGGGATTTTTTTTGGTGCTTAAGAGCCGAAATAAGCTACCAATGATTTTGCTTATGATTATTCTAGTTCCAATAATTATTAGTTTTATGCCTGATACATGGCATGACAGAATGGGAACTATTGAAACCTATGAGCAAGATGGCTCCGCGATGGGACGGATTAATGCATGGTGGATGGCATTTAATTTGGCGAAAGAGAATATGTTGGGTTGGGGGTATGAGTGTTTTCAATATCTTACTTTTCTTCGATATGCACCAGAGCCAAATAATGTACATGATGCGCACAGTGTTTATTTTGAGGTATTAGGAGAGCATGGTTTTATAGGGTTAACATTGTTCTTATTGTTGGGTTTAGTGACACTGAAATCATGTGGAAAAATTATTAAAGAAGCCAAACAAGCAATAGAGACACGTTGGATGTCCGATTTAGCGGCTATGTTACAGGTCAGTTTATTAGGTTATGCGGCTTCAGGTGCTTTTTTAGGCTTAGCTTATTTTGATTTGTATTATCACCTTGTTGCATTAGTTGTTATTTTAAAAGCATTGCTGGCTAAGCATCGACTGGAATCTGGTGTAGAATTACCTACAACAGATATTGATAATGCCTTGAGGCGTTCCGACTATAGGCAAGACAGGCGTAATAGGGGAGCAGGAAATAAATAATCATCCAATTTTTAAAACCGATAAGCCAGTATTAGTGGCATCTCTGGAAAATTTTGGATGATTTAATTTTTCCATTTCCCTAGGTCAGCAGTATGAATGCTAAGGGGCGTGGGGCTATTTTTGCTTTAGTTTTACTATTGGCCTGTGAGCTGGTTTTGCATAGCGATAAGTTTTTATTAATGTATCGCTCTGTTTTTGCAGCAGGACGGTTAATGGATAAGATATTCGTTATTGAACATTCGCCTATTCATTCGCTGAAAATCAGGGAAACGGAGCTTAGCGAAGTGATGATTTTTAGT
>CAZXJK010000007.1:0-27439 GCA_964640895.1 uncultured Methylomonas sp. | reverse complement strand
TCCATTAACCCTAATTCAATTTGACGTTCAGCTAATTTTTTAGCAATAAATTTAGCATGTACTTTGCTACTGTATATATGCAGCGGTAGCATCAGTACGACTAATAAAAAGAAAAATATGGAGGCAATAAATGGGTCTAGTAAAAAGGCCACCACCCCCATTTGGATTTCCCCAGCAACTAGTGTTAAGGCAATCGCACTGAGTACTATGGTTAGGGTGAAGTGGCTTCTGTCTTTCCACAGGTTGATCGCTTTTTTTATTTCATGAATAACAACGGTGTCAAATTCATCAATATGTTGCTCTAGGGTATGTAGAATACGATAAGCACTTTCAATATCTATATTAGCCAGTTTGTGATCTATTGCTTTATGTCCTTCTGACTCTATATCTTGTTTCAGTACAAAAAATTGTCCAGATTGTAAGCCGAGCAGACTCAGTTGTTCTTTCCATTCGGCGAGATTGATCGGGGTAGTACTGCCTGCTTTTTGATTAATGATATAGATGAACTTGCCAGGGTTGTGGCTTTGAGTGGTTTTTTTCAAAAAGTGTGTTAATGCAGAACTCATAGTTTCTAAGTTAGGCTGGTCTGCATCGAAAAAAACAAAAACCAAGTCTGAGAGGGAGCTCGCATGATCACGTAGTAGTTGCACGCCTTCAGGTTTTGTATTGGGTGCAAAGCCAGGTGCTAAAATAATAGTTTTATCTTTCAATTTATGACTATTATTAGTCTTGAGATCTAAGTAACTATTTATATTACGGCTTTCACCTTTTTCAAATTGTTCCAAGCGTTCACTGATATGAAAGAACGGGAAGCGAGGGTCGCCATCAACAGCAGTGCCAGGTAATGACATTGAAGCTTCGCCTTCTCGGTGTACCAACACTGTAAATTGGGCATTCAGGCTGTGTGTGTCTTGGACAGAACTGTCTAAATGTTGATTGACAAAGGTATCTCTACCTGATGACGGGTCACCTATTAGTGTAATAACAGGAGACCAAGAGGTTTTATTAGCTAATGAGTCGTCCATATCAATAAGCCCTAAGTCATAGGCAACTTGATCCAGTTCGTGGTAAAGCCTAAAAGCCTGCAATAATGCAGGGTTTTTATCGGCGAGTTGGATTTCTACGTGCTGTAGAGAGGAGCTTACAGATTTTTCAGACATACTCATTATAGGCTATAGTTGCTTAAATTATATTGACAGAATATTAGGCACTATAAGTGCGTTGGATATAATTCTCAACAATTGTTTGGAATTCTTTTGCAATATGGTCGCCTTTTAGGGTAACCGTTTTTTCGCCATCTTCATAGACGGGTGCCACAGGCGTTTCGCCCGTACCCGGCAAGCTGATGCCAATATTAGCATTTTTACTTTCGCCAGGGCCATTGACAACACAACCCATTACAGCGACTTCCATTTCTTCGACACCTTTATATTGATCCCGCCAGACAGGCATTTGTTCACGTAGGTAGTTTTGGATATCCATGGCCAATTGTTGGAAGTAATCACTGGTAGTGCGTCCGCAACCTGGGCAGGCAATGACCATTGGAGTAAACGAGCGAAAGCCCATAGTTTGTAAAATCTCTTGGCCAACAATGACTTCATTGGTACGCGCAGCACCAGGTTCTGGAGTTAACGAGATACGAATGGTATCGCCTATGCCTTGCTGCATTAATACCGAAAGCGCGGCAGAAGATGCAACAATACCTTTAGAGCCAATACCTGCTTCAGTGAGTCCTAGGTGCAGAGCATATTCACAACGGCTAGAAAGTTCTTGGTAGATGCTGATTAATTCTTGTACATTACTGATTTTACAAGAGATGATAATTTTATTTTTAGATAGGCCATAAGATTCGGCTGCCGCTGCACTTTCTAACGCTGAGACAATAATGGCTTCACGAGTCACGGCTGCAAGTTCTTCAGGTTCGGCTTTAGCTCTATTTTCATCAAGTAAACGCGTTAGTACAGATTGGTCTAAGCTACCACCGTTAACGCCAATACGTACTGGTTTGTCATATTTGACCGCACATTCAATCATTTGTTGGAATTGAATGTCTTTCTTGGCACCCTTGCCAACATTCCCAGGGTTAATTCTAAATTTCCCTAAAGCTTGAGCGCATTCAGGGTATTTTTCTAATAATTTATGGCCATTAAAATGAAAGTCACCAACGAGTGGTACAGAAAATCCATTAGCATCAAGTTGTTTGCGAATTTCTGGTACTGCTTCGGCTGCCGCTTCGTTATTGACTGTAATTCTGACTAGTTCAGAGCCTGCATTAGCAAGTTCCATAACTTGTTTAACAGTTGCTGCAATATTGGCAGTATCAGTATTAGTCATGGATTGCACTACGATAGGAGCACTGCCACCGACTTTTACCTTTCCAACAAGAACTTGGTGAGTATTTTTTCTAGAGCTAATTGACATAGTTTATGGTCTTTTACTTGAATTACAATTACACTGAAGTATATATGAACCGCCATAAAAAAAATAGATTGCAGTAGGGTGCATTAACTTATGAGAATAAATTATTTCTCAGATATACATCTAGAATTTGGTCCGGCAGAGCTTCCTGATACCGATGCTGATATTATTATTGCTGCGGGAGATATTGGTATTTATGACCAAGGTTTGCAGTGGCTACAGGCATTAGATAAGCCTATTATTTATATTGCTGGCAATCATGAGTTTTACTCAAATTCATACCATGCAACACTTAATGTCTTGCAAGCTAAATCAGCTAATACCAATATCCATTTTTTAGAAAATGAGGTTTTTGTCTTCAATAATGTGCGTTTTATTGGCTGCTCTTTGTGGGCAGATTTATTTATTGAGGGGCCAAAGGTTGCTGATGCTTTAGCGCATAGTTTAAATGATTTTAGAAAAATAACCTTTGGCAATGCCAAATATAACCCCGAGCAATTTACCGCATTACATAAAAAATCTAAGGCCTGGCTAACCGCAGAATTAGCAAAACCCTTTATAGGTAAAACAGTGGTGGTAACGCATCATGCGCCCACGCATTGGAGTTGGTATGACTCACCAAATAGAATAAAAAAACTGGCTTATTGCAATGATTTAAAAGAACTGTTTCATGAGCATGAAATTGAAGTTTGGTTTCATGGGCATACACATAATATTGGTGATTATCGTTTGGCAGGGGCGCGTATTTTATCTAATACGCGAGGCTATGTAGGCCGCAAAGAGGTAACAGGCTTTGATATGAATAAAGTAGTCGATATTTAGCAACATTAAATTTCACTGCATTTTTTCAATACTAATAATGGGATAGTTTTTTATGGTTAAGATTGATGCTCCGTTACACTTTCAGCAACTGCATATCGATGTAGTACGTAATGCGACTGATGATTATAATTTGTTTCATGATGCAACTAAATGGCAGCGTATTAAAGATAACCCGTTTAAAGGGCCTATTGCCTTGGGGTTTCAGGTAGAGTCTTTTATTGAGCATTCAGTGAGGCAGCACCGTAAAGCAACTGATGATGACTTTTTGATTGAGCAGTACCAATTGAATTTTAGCAATTATCAATTTACTTTTGCGAATGCAATCAGGCCTGAGCAGCAAATTGAAATTGATATTAAAAAAACACAATTTAAAACAACGCCTGAGCCAATATTAAGTCACCGTATTTGTGTGAAAAGCAACTCTAAACTGGCTTTGATTGGCTATAAAAAAGAATCACAAACGCCGCTGTTTCTAGCTGATTGTGATTTTAGTCAGTTAGGCGACTTGGCAGACTATCCTGACCGACAATTTTTAGAGGAATTGCCTGATTTTTTTATGAAACGCAAGTTTCTAAATATTAGTAATGCGAAAAATTTTTTATGTGGCTCCTTAGCCAACCAAAATGACTATTTTGATGAGTTGAGTAATACCATATACTTTCCAGAGGTATTTCCTTGTAGTTTAATCTCTGCTGCTTTATTAGAAAAAGCGGTATTGGATAAGCATGATTTTGAACAAAATCCAATGGTTTATACTTCACATAAGATTAGCTTGGATAAATTAGTACTGCACCGGATGCATAGCAATGCTGCATTGCATATTTTGTTGCAAAAAGTGGTACCTGAAAGCAGTATAGGGTTGCCTGAAGATGAACAAATTGTTGATTACAATTGTTATGGTTTGGTAGATAATAATGCTATTTTATTCCGCGCAGTTATTGGGTTAAGCCCATTAGCAGCTATTTTAAAGAAATAGCCGTGTTTTTAAGCGATGATGGTTTTTAGGAATCAATCCTATTTAGTTTTTTGATAAATGTATGGGCTGCTGCGTAATAGGTTATTACGTTTTTCTATCGCTCTTGCTTGTCTTGCGGTTTGGTAGGCTTGCTCCCTGTTTGCTTGGGCATTTTGATAAGTTGCCCGAGCTTTATTTTCTTCTGCTTTGATTAGGCGTTCTTTATCTGCTGTCTCTTGGGCTAACTTTTTTCTCTCGGTAATTTCGACTAAGTCATCTTCAAGTTTTTGCATAGCCTGTTGTTGACGGTTTATGCTTATATCCTTTTTTAGGACAAACTCACTACTGCTTGTTGCTGCTTGGCAAGGTGTTTGTTGAAAGCTGGTTTTGCCATCGATTTCGCATTTGAAGATTTTTGCATGCGCTGGTGATATAGCTAGTGCAGTTATTAAGAAAGTTATGATTCGCATATTTTTTCCTTTGAGTCACAGTATTTTCAAAGATTTTTAATGTTCTTCCATGTTAAATAATAATCTAAAAAGATAGTTAGTGAAAAATATTTTTTTGCCTCAATCATTTATACGTATTTAAATTTTTTAATAAACATAACTGTACATAAACAAGAATGACACACGTTGATGCACTAAAGAGTGGCCGAGAATTAGATAGAACAGTATGTATAGCTCCTATGCTCGATTGGACCACTAAACATTGCCGGTTTTTTCACCGTTTATTAACACAGCATGCTGTGTTATATACTGAAATGGTCACTACTGGCGCAATAATACATGGTGATAAAGCGCGACACTTAGGTTTTAATCGGCAAGAGCACCCTGTTGCATTACAGTTGGGCGGCAGTTCGGTGCAGGATTTAGCTTTGTGCAGTAAGATTGCCGAAGATTATGGCTATGATGAGGTTAATTTAAATATTGGCTGTCCAAGTGATCGAGTGCAAAATGGTCGCTTTGGTGCCTGTTTAATGGCAGAGCCTGAATTGGTTGCTGAGTGTGTAGCAGCTATGCAAGATGCAGTGCAAATCCCTGTTACTATAAAGTCGCGCATAGGTATTGATGATAAAGATTCATATCAAGAGTTGGCGACATTTATAGCAACGGTTGCTGGTGCTGGTTGTAAGACGTTTATTATTCACGCGCGTAAAGCCTGGCTCTCAGGGTTATCACCTAAGCAAAATAGAGAAGTGCCGCCATTGCGTTATGATGTCGTGCAGCAGATTAAGCAAGATTTTGCAGGTTTGGAAATAATTATTAATGGTGGTATTAAGACTATTGAGCAAGTAACTGCGTTAATACCTAGTGTAGATGGCGTTATGATAGGCCGAGAAGCTTATCATAACCCTTATTTATTGGCGGCAGTGGATGGCGTTTTTTATCAGCACGAGACTAAGGTACAAACTCGGCAGGAAGTAGTGCTGGCCTTGTTGCCTTACATCCAAGAGCAATTAGCTGCTGGTGAGCGTTTGCATAGTATTACCCGGCATATTTTAGGTTTATTTCATGGTGTTGCAGGGGCGCGAGCCTGGCGCAGACATTTGAGTATTTATGCGCCAAAAGCAGGTGCAGATGAGAATGTTGTTTTGCAGGCATTAGAATTAGTGCAAGTATGATGTATACTTAACGCCTATTTTATTTTAGAGATGAATGATGGAAGAGTATTTCAGCAAAATTATTGAAGCGATTGGTGAAGATGTAACGCGTGAGGGCTTAGTTGATACGCCTAAAAGAGCAGCTAAGGCATTTAAATTTTTAAATAATGGCTATGAAAAAAATTTAAAAGAAGTTTTGAATGGTGCTATTTTTGCAGCTGATACTGAAGATATGGTGATCGTCAAAGATATAGAGTTGTATTCTTTATGTGAACATCATTTATTGCCATTTGTGGGCAAATGTCATATTGCGTATTTGCCGGACGGGCATGTATTGGGTCTGTCAAAACTGGCTCGTATTGTGGATATGTATGCAAGGCGCTTGCAAATTCAAGAAAGGTTGACCAAGCAAATTGCTGATGCAGTCGATGAAGCAATTGGTGCCAAAGGGGTTGCCGTGGTGATTGAAGCAAAACATATGTGTATGATGATGCGGGGTGTGGAGAAGCAAAATTCAGTGATGACTACTTCTGTTATGACAGGTATCTTTCGTAAAGATATGAGTACGCGTACTGAGTTTTTAAATTTAATTAATCGTCCTTCGTAGGATTGACGTTGTGACGCAAAAAAACAGGGTAGTTTTGATTGTTAATCTGGGTTCGCCTGAGAAATTAACAACACGTTCGGTACGGCGTTTTTTGCGAAAGTTTTTGCAAGATCCACGGGTGGTTAATCTGCCGCGCTCGCTATGGTGGGTTATTTTGAATTTTCTCGTATTGCCTTTTCGGCCGCGTAAATCAAAGAAGGCCTATGCGAAAGTATGGACAGAGCGTGGTTCGCCGTTAACTTATTTAACGCAAGATTTGGTTGATAAAGTAGCTGCACACGATGCACAGGTATCAGTGCAAATGGCAATGAGCTATGGCCGGCCATCACTGGCTAAGCAGTTGCATAAGTTACAAAAAACAGAATGTGAGCAATTGACAATTTTGCCGCTCTATCCGCAGTACTCTTCTACAACGACAGCTAGTGTATTTGATGCAGTCGCTAATGAGTTACTGCAATGGCGCTATGTGCCTGAGTTGCACTTTATTAGTGATTATCATCAACACCCTTTATATATTGGCGCGTTAGCTGAATCCATTAAACAAACATGGACAGAGCAGGGGCAGGCTGAGTTGTTGTTGATGTCATTTCATGGTTTGCCTGATATTTTAACTAAGAAAGGTGATCCATATTATTATCAATGTCTAAAAACAGCTGAGCTGATTGCCAAACAACTTAAATTATCTGCTGATAAATGGCGGATTGTGTTTCAGTCGCGTTTTGGTAAGGCGAAGTGGCTACAGCCTTATTGCATAGAGACCTTGATGGCGTTACCGGCAGAAGGCATTAAGAGTGTTGATATTATCTGCCCAGGCTTTACTATTGACTGCCTGGAAACCTTAGAAGAAATTAATATAGCCAATAAAGCTATTTTTATTGAGGCGGGCGGTGAGCAATATCAATATATTGCTGCACTGAATGATTCTGCGGCGAGTGTTGAGTTAATGATAGATTTAATCGAGAATAAGGTGAAATAATTATGCGTGCTTATGATCCTGATAACTGTGCTTTTTGTCGTTTGATGCGTAGTTTGGCGTTTACGGGGGTCGGTATGGGTATCGGCAGTGGGACTGCTTATTTAATGGGTGCGGATCAGCAAGATATTATTACCTCGGGAATAGTGGTGTCGGCCATCATTGTATTTGGTCTATTGGATAGAAAAAAGAAGAAGAGATAATATGACTATACTAAGTGCGTGGCAAGATAAATGGCCGAAGGTTCGTATTAGTAAGCCTGCGGCAGTTGGTAAAGGTGTGCTGGATGAGGGTGCTTTTAAAAGTATTGAGGTTGGTAAGGTCTTTGAGGCGATTAATTATGCGCAAACAACGATAGGTCAGGCGGTTTTATATCGGTCTTTAGTGCAGCCCTTAGATGATTTGCAGAGCATTAGTGCTAAACAAGCAGCCGTTAAGGAAGTGCGAGGTAATGCTGAATTAAAAGCATCTTTAGAACGCATTGTCAGTCATGCGCAACAAGATGAAGTGCGCTTTCATCAGTTATTATTTGCCAAGTTTTTAGGTTCGGGCGGGACAGCGCGTGTAGTTGAGGAAATTGAAGGATACGGTTACAAGCAGTATCGGCGTGGTATGCACTTTATTCTGGATTTTGTTAGTGGTGTGCAAGGGCTGGCAACTCCACAAAGTAGTTATCTGCAGGATATTGTAGGTGATGTTAGTATTTTTACTAAAACACGCACACATGCTTTGATGACTGGGCCAGCATACATCACTGAAAAAGGCATACAAAGTAAAATAGACCGCAAGGGCTTTAGTCCTGCCATTATTTTTAAGCCGCATATCTTTAAGCCAATGTTAATTGCACTGCTGTTTGCAGCATTATTGGTGGTCAATGTGTTTGTGCCGATTGGGATGTTTAGCCTTTCGCCTATGGTTGCTATTTTCTTAATACCGATGTCGCTGATTTATTTTCCAATTATTGGCGGCTTTGATCGGGATAGTTGTATTAAGCCCTTGCGTGAGGAATATAGACATTGCCCTGATTTAGCTAAAGCATTGGATGCTTTGGGTAAATTAGATGAGTTGTTGGCACTGGTTAAATATGCAGAAGCGTGTCATGAGCCACTAGTGATGCCGGAGTTGATAGAGTCGGAGCATCATCAAATGTTTTTACAGAACGCTAAAAATCCAGTGTTAGGTAAAACTGATGCTAGCTATGTGGGTAATGATTTTGCATTAGATACTGAAAAGCTGGTACTTATTACAGGGCCTAATAGTGGTGGTAAAACGGCTTTTTGTAAAACTTTAACGCAAATTCAATTGCTTGCTCAAATTGGTAGTTTTGTGCCTGCTACGACTGCAAAGTTAACGGTTGCTGACAGAATATTTTATCAAGCTCCAGAAATTAGTCAGCTTGATGATGGTGAAGGGCGTTTTGGTACTGAATTGAAGCGTACCAAAAATATTTTTCTTGCGAGTACTGCAAAAAGCTTTGTAGTATTAGATGAATTATCTGAGGGTACTACTTTTGAAGAAAAAATGGAGACCTCGGTTAATGTGTTGGATGGCTTTTATCAAAAAGGGAATAACACCCTGTTAATTACCCATAATCACCAGTTGGTTGATCATTTTATGAAACATAGGCAGGGGTTTGCTTTGCAGGTTGAATTTGTTGATGATGATCCGACCCATAAACTAATTACAGGGATTTCAAGGGTAAGTCATGCGCATCGTGTGGCGAAAAAAATTGGCTTTTCTAAAGAAGATATAGCAGGATATTTGGCCGATAGTTAATGTAATGAAATCAGTGTTGCAGTTATTTATCGGGCTATTATTTTTAAGCGGAACTGACTCTTTATGGGCAGATGTTTATAAATACTCGGCACCTGATGGCAGAGTTTATTACACTGACGACCCGAAGCATAATAAATATAAGCTTATTATCAGGAGTAAGCCTAAGGAATATACGCTTGCTTTTCAGCATTTAAAAAAGAATAAAAAAATATATACGCCCATTATTTTACAAGCAGCACGGCAGCATAAAATTGATCCCAAATTAGTGCACGCTGTTATTCAAGCTGAATCTGCTTACGATGCTAAAGCGGTTTCTAGTGCGGGTGCTGTAGGTTTAATGCAATTGATGCCTGCAACGGCACGTCAATATGGCGCGACTAACCGTAAAGACCCCAAACAAAATATTTTTGCTGGAACGCGATATTTAAAGCATTTGCTAGGTCTTTTTGATAATAACCTTGAGTTATCGTTAGCGGCTTATAATGCGGGTGAAAATGCGGTCAAAAAATATAAAAATAAAATCCCACCTTATCCTGAAACACAAAAATATGTGAAGCAGGTATTGCACTTTTATAAGGCAAGTCAGACTCGGGTATTATTGAATCCTCATTCCTAAGTAAGGAGTAGTTATGGCTATAGGTAAATAACTCACTGCTAAAGACTTAGTGCAAGATGTCTCAACTTTATTTTCTTTGCCTGATATTTATTATCAGGTTGAGAAAATGATTAAAGATCCGCGCTTTACTGCGGTTGATATTGGTCAAGTCATTGCTAAGGATCCAGCTTTGGCGGCGCGGTTACTTAAATTGGTTAATAGTTCTTTTTATGGTTTTCAGGCGCGTATTGATACCATTAGCAGAGCAATTACTATTGTGGGTGTACAAGATCTACAAAGCTTGGTATTAGCAACCTCTGTTGTGGATACCTTTGGGCGTATTTCTAGTGATTTGGTGGATATGACCGATTTTTGGCTGCAGAGTATTAATTGTGGTGTGATTGCCAAGTTGTTAGCGAAAGAAAGTGCGGTATTGCATGGTGAACGTTTATTTTTAGCTGGCTTGTTACATAAAATTGGTACTTTGGTTTTATATCAAGAGCTGCCATGTCTATCAAGTAAAGTGCTAAAGCTGTCAGACTATGATGGGCCATTGATACCTGTTATCGAGCAAAAAATAATCGGCTTTACTTTTGCTGATGTTGGCAGTGAATTGATCAAAGCGTGGCAACTACCTGATTCGTTGTATGAGGCGATTGCTTACCAGTTATCACCAGACCAAGCTTTAAAGCATCGGATGGATGCACAGTTATTATATATTGCTACTATTTTTTGCTCCTCGCTCGTCTATGATGAGCAGGATATCATAGATTTGTGGCAAGAAATTCCCCCAGAATATCGTTCAGTTGTAAAAATTGAGGAGCAGGCATTAGTCGCCTTATTGATGCAAGCGCAAGAGGATGTTGCGCAGGTTTTTGAATTATTAAAACCAGGCAAGAAGTTTTATTAATTATTGGTCTCAAACATTAGTAAATTTGGTATAATAAGCGGTTGTTGCAATTCATGTTAATCAGCTCTACAAGGGCTAGGTTATTGGAATAAATACTTGCTAATAAATAGAATTATTAGCTTATTATATTAGATGGACTAATGTCAGAATTTGCTAAAGAAATTATCATAGTTAATCTCGAAGATGAGATGCAGCAGTCATACCTTGATTACGCTATGAGCGTTATTGTAGGTCGGGCACTTCCTGATGTTAGAGATGGTTTAAAGCCAGTGCATCGCCGGGTTTTATATGCCATGAGTGTATTGGGTAATGATTGGAATAAGCCCTATAAAAAATCGGCGCGGGTAGTCGGGGATGTCATCGGTAAATACCATCCGCATGGTGATACTGCCGTATACGATACCATCGTACGCATGGCGCAACCTTTCTCCTTGCGCTATATGCTGATTGATGGGCAAGGAAACTTTGGTTCTGTTGATGGTGATTCGCCAGCGGCGATGCGTTATACCGAAGTGCGCATGGCTAAAATTGCTCATGAAATGTTGGCTGATTTAGACAAGGAAACAGTTGATTTTAATGCCAACTACGATGAGTCTGAGTCTGAGCCTACTGTTTTACCTGCACGAGTTCCTGCCTTATTAGTGAATGGTTCCTCTGGTATTGCGGTAGGGATGGCGACTAATATACCGCCGCATAATTTAGATGAAGTCATTACTGCTTGTTTGGCACATATTGAAAACCCTGACATTAGTGTGCGCGATTTAATGGAATACATTCCTGGTCCTGATTTTCCTACGGCGGGTATTATCAATGGCGTTTCTGGTATTTATGATGCCTATACTACGGGGCGTGGTAAGGTGCATATCCGAGCGCGTAGCCATGTAGAAGATTACAACCAAGGCAGTAGACAAGCTCTTATTGTGACCGAGCTACCTTATCAGGTAAATAAAGCACGCTTACTGGAAAAAATTGCTGACTTGGTGAAAGAGGCCAAAATAGAAGGTATTTCGGGTTTACGTGATGAATCTGATAAAGACGGCATGCGCATGGTGATTGAAATACGCCGCGGTGAAGTACCAGAAGTGGTGCTGAATAATTTATATAAACAGACACAAATGCGTACCGTGTTTGGCATCAATATGGTGGCCATTTTAAATGGGCGGCCACTGTGCATGAATTTGAAAGAAATTCTGCATGCGTTTATTAATCATCGTCGTGAAGTGGTGACTAGACGTACTGTTTATCTGTTGCGTAAAGCGCGAGAACGTGCGCATGTATTGGAAGGCTTAGCGGTTGCCATGTCCAATATTGATGAAATGATTGCCTTAATTAAAGCATCGGAAAACCCTGCTGCAGCGAAAGCTGGGCTGTTAGAGAAAACTTGGAATGCAGGTTTGGTTGCCACGTTGTTAGAGCGTGCGGATGCGGATCGTTCGCGACCTGATGATTTGGTTATAGAATTTGGCATTCATGGTGCTGAATATCGCCTTTCTGAGGCACAAGCATCGGCAATTTTGGATCTTCGCTTGCATCGTTTGACGGGTTTAGAGCAAGATAAAATTGTTAATGAATATAAACAATTATTAGATCTTATTGATGGGTATTTAGCAATTTTAGCCAGTGCTGTACGTTTGATGGAAGTGATTCGTGAAGAGCTCGAAGCTATCAGGGAAGAATACGCTGATGAACGCCGTACCGAAATCGTGGTCGATCAGCTAAGCTTAAGTGAAGAAGATTTTATTACCGAAGAAGATGTGGTGGTAACCATGTCGCACGAAGGTTATGTCAAATCACAACGCCTGGAAGAATATCAGGCACAGCGTCGTGGTGGACGTGGTAAATCAGCAACAGCAACCAAAGAAGAAGATTTTGTTGATAAACTGGTGGTTGCCAATACCCATGATACTATTTTATGTTTTTCTTCTGCGGGTAAAGTTTACTGGCTGAAAGTGTATCAATTACCGATTGCTAGTCGTGCTTCACGCGGTAAACCATTTATTAATTTATTGCCATTAGATAAAGATGAGCAAATTAGTGCCATGCTAACAGTGGATGAGTACAGTGAAACACAATTTATTTTTATGGCCACAGCTACTGGTACTGTGAAGAAAACGCCATTAAAAGAGTTTGAGCGTCAACGTACTAATGGCAAGATTGCCATTGATTTACGTGAAAATGATAAATTAGTGGGGGTAGCCGTCACGGACGGTGCACAAAATATCTTACTATTTAGCAGTAATGGTAAAGCAAACTGCTTTAGTGAAACAGATGTTCGCTCTATGGGTAGGACTGCGGCAGGTGTGCGTGGTATGCGTCTTGGTGAAGGTCAGAAAGTTATTTCCATGATCACTTCTTCAGAAGGCACGGTACTTAATGTGACTGAAAATGGTTATGGTAAGCGTACACGCTTAGCAGAATTTACCCAGCATAAACGTGGTGGACAGGGCATGATTGCCATGCAAACATCTGAGCGTAATGGGCAGTTGGTGGGAGCTATTTTGGTTGCTGATCATGATGAGATCATGTTGATTACCAGTGGTGGTGTGTTGGTACGTACCCGAGTGAATGAAATTTCTATTGTAGGGCGAAATACCCAGGGTGTTAAGGTTATTCGATTGGATAGTAAAGAAAAACTAGTAGGTGTTGATAAAATTGATGGCTTGGTTGAGGATGAAGTCGAGCAAGATGATAGTGTGATTGCGGCAGTGCCTCCTGAGTTAGATAGCGTGGTTGATGCAATCGATGAGCAATTGAATGATGAAGAACCTGATACAGGTAAGAGTGAATAATGGCAAAAGTATATAATTTTAGTGCAGGACCTTCAATGCTACCTGAGGATGTTTTAAAGCAGGCGCAGGCTGAAATGTTGGATTGGCAAGGTTCGGGCATGTCAGTGATGGAAATGAGCCATCGCGGTGCTGAATTTATGTCGATCGCTAAAACTTTGCAGGATGATTTACGGGAATTGATGGCCGTTCCTGATAATTACAAAATTTTGTTTTTACAGGGTGGTGCGACAGCGCAATTTTCATTTATACCGGCTAATATTTTAGGTAATAAACACAAGGCATGCTATATCAATACGGGCGCATGGTCTGAAAAAGCCATAAAAAGCGCGAAGCCTTATTGTGATGTTATTGTTTCTGCTAGCGGAGAAAGCGGTTATTTTACGGCAATACCTGAGCGTGCAAGTTGGAATATCGATGCAGAGGCGGCTTATCTGCATTACACGTCTAATGAAACCATTCATGGTGTCGAGTTCCAAGATATTCCGGATGTCGGTGATTTGCCTTTAGTGGCGGATATGTCATCAAATATCTTATCGCGTAGCATTGATGTCAGTAAATTTGGTTTGATTTATGCGGGTGCGCAGAAAAATATGGGACCTTCAGGGGTTGCTATTGTGATCGTCAGAGATGATTTAATTGGCAAAGCACAACAAGGTGTACCTGATATTTTCAACTATGAAAAACAAGCCAAGCAAGAGTCTATGCTAAATACGCCAGCGACTTATAATTGGTATTTGGTAGGTTTGGTATTGCAGTGGGTTAAAGCACAAGGTGGCGTTGTCGCCATGGAGAAAATTAACCAACGTAAAGCTAAAAATTTATATGATGCTATTGAGCAATCGAGCTTATATAGTAACCCTGTTGCTGTTGCGGATAGATCACGTATGAACGTGCCGTTTATTTTGGCAGATAATGGTTTGGATAAAGCATTTCTGGCGGCTGCTAAAGAGCAGGGATTTTTGTCATTAAAAGGGCATCGTTCTGTGGGTGGCATGCGTGCCAGCATTTATAATGCCATGCCTGAATCTGGTGTTGAGGCATTGGTGCAGTTTATGGCTGAATTTGAACGTACTCATTAATTTAATTTTGAATTAATATGACTGATGTAATCCCCCTTTCTGAATTAAGAGTTCAGATTGATGCAATTGATCAACAAATACTACAACTGATTAATCAGCGCGCGTCTTTGGCTGAGCAAGTTGCAAAAACCAAGATTGCATCAGGTGAAGATATTTGTTTTTATCGTCCAGATAGAGAGGCGCAGGTTTTAAGGCGTATTCAAGACTTAAACCCTGGGCCTCTAAGTAATGATACCGCTGCACGTTTTTTTCGTGAACTGATGTCGGCATGTTTGGCATTGGAGAAGCCATTACAAGTCGCTTTTTTAGGGCCTGAAGGCACTTTTACGCAACAGGCGACCTTTAAGCATTTTGGGCATGCGGTGCAGACTGAGCCCGTTTCGGCTATTGAAGGTATATTTCAAGCAGTAGAAGAAGGTCGTTGTCAGTTTGGTGTGGTGCCGATAGAAAACTCTACCGAAGGCGTGGTGACGCATACTTTAGATAGATTTGTGTTATCACCTTTGCAAATTTGTGGTGAAGTTGCATTAAGAATACAGCATAATTTAATGGCAAATGTTGCGGACTTGAGTGAGATTACTGAGGTATTTTCGCATAGGCAGTCATTAGCGCAGTGCCGTAAATGGCTGGATGCAAATTTACCAAACGTGCGTTGCACTGAGGTGAGTAGTAATGCAGAAGCGGCTAGGATAGCAGCAACACAAGCTGGGGCGGCCGCCATTGCAGGTGAAATTGCAGCGGAAACCTATGATGTACCTATCTTGAAAGCAGGGATTGAAGATGAGTCCGATAATACTACGCGTTTTATTATTGTTGGGAAGCTAATCTCAGAGTCGACCGCAGGTGATAAAACTTCAATATTAGTATCCACCAAAAATTATTCAGGTGCACTTTATAGCATTTTGGAGCCGTTTGCCAAATATGGTATTGGTATGACTAAAATTGAATCGCGTCCTTCACGACAAGGTCTGTGGGACTATTTGTTTTTTATTGATATAGATGGGCATCAAAATGATGATAATGTTGCCAGTGCTTTGCAAGAGTTGCAAGAGCATGTCACCATGATGAAAATCTTAGGTTCATATCCAAAAGCAGTACTGTAGGTTGGGTTAGTTTTGCTAGCGTAGCGCAGAAAACGTAACCCAACATATGGAAGCATGACTATTGAACATAGGGTTTTGTACTTTACTCATAAGCTACCCTGATATGTTTATGGTCACCTATTTTATCTTTTAAAACCAATTGATTCTTTTCGAATAACTTTTTTCCCTAAAATTAATATGCAAGCAAGCATCTATCAACTCGCCAATTCTGGTGTACAAAAACTCATCCCTTATCAAGCTGGCAAACCGATTTCAGAACTGGAGCGTGAACTGGGTTTGACTGAGATCATTAAGTTAGCTTCTAATGAAAATCCATTAGGCCCTAGTGATAAAGTAAAGCAAGCGATACAAGATAATTTGGCTGATTTATCGCGCTATCCTGATGGCAATGGCTTTGCATTAAAAACAGCATTATCTGCAAAATGGCAGCTAAGCAGTGACCAGATTACGCTGGGTAATGGTTCCAATGAAATTTTAGAATTATTAGCGCGGGCATTTTTAACGACTGAATCAGAAGTGATTTTTTCACAACATGCTTTTGCAGTTTACCCAATTGTGACCCAATCGGTGGGTGCTGTTGCGAAAGTCATTCCAGCGGTTGATTATGGACATAATTTGCCTGCGATGTTGGCTGCGATTACTGGTAATACCCGCTTGATTTTTATTGCTAACCCTAATAATCCAACAGGTACTTATTTAACAGAACAGCAATTAGCCGAGTTTTTGGCTGCCCTACCTGAGCATGTTATTTGTGTATTAGATGAGGCCTATTTTGAATATGTAGCTGAGGTTGATTATCCTAGCTCAGTTGCATGGTTAGCACAATATCCTAACTTAATGATTACCCGTACTTTTTCGAAAGCATATGGTTTGGCGGGCTTGCGCATTGGCTATGGCTTATCTAGCCCAGAAATGGCCGATATATTAAATCGGGTACGGCAACCTTTTAATAATAATGCGCTTGCTTTGGCGGCGGCAGAAGCTGCACTGAGTGATACAGAGTATTTGCAAGCAACCATCGCTTTGAATAAAGTTGGGATGCAGCAATTAACCAGTGCTTTTACTGAGATGGGTTTGCCTTGGATTACATCGGTAGGTAATTTTGTTTCCGTCGATTTGTTGCGTGAGGCTGCAAGCATCAATACTGCTCTACTACATAAAGGAGTGATTGTGCGCCCAGTAGCTAATTATGAAATGCCTAATCATTTGCGTATTAGTATTGGTACGGCAGTAGAAAATGATTTTTTTATTAAGGCACTGCAATCTGTTTTAGCTGATGTTTAACAAATTATGCATTATTGGTGTTGGCCTGATTGGAGGATCCATTGCGCGAGCTGCTCGAAAAAATAAGCTTTGCACAATGATCTCGGCCTATGGTCGCGAGCAAGACCTAGATAATTTACAGCGTGCAGTGCAATTAAACGTTATTGATAGCTATAGCCTAGATTTGGCCGATGCGGTTGCTGGAGCTGATTGCGTGGTAGTGGCAACGCCAGTGGGAGCGATGCCAGCAATATTTAAACAGTTAGCGCCTTATTGGTCTGCTGAAGTATTGTATATGGATGCAGGCAGTACTAAAGGTAATGTTGTGGCTGCATTAAAAGATATTTTTGGTGATGTACCTGCTAATTTTGTGCCTGCGCATCCGATTGCGGGAGCTGAAAATAGTGGTGTAGAGGCGGCATTAGAGGGGCTTTTTCAAGATAAGCGCTTAATTTTGACTCCCTCTAAGCAGACTGGTGCAGATTTCATTCATTTAGCAACACAATTTTGGCAAGGCTTAGGCAGTGCTGTTACACAAATGCAAATTGAACAGCATGATGCGGTGTTGGCAGCTACCAGTCACTTACCGCATATTTTAGCGTTTACCTTAGTTGATTTATTGGGCAAAAAAGATGAGCAGGTGGAGATCTTTAAATATGCAGCGAGTGGCTTTAAAGATTTTACTCGCATTGCTTCCAGTGACCCAACCATGTGGTTGGATATCTGTATGGCTAATAAAGCCCAAATAATTCCATTAATTGAACAATTATGTGCTGAATTGGGGGAAGTTAAACAGATGTTGGAGCAGAATCAGGCGCAGCCATTACATGAGAAATTTACTTATGCCCGCAATGCGCGGCAACGATTTTTAGAACAATATAAATAATATGACACAAGCAATTACTTTTACTGTGCAGCCAGGTGGACACCTGCAAGGGCAGGTACGTGTTCCTGGGGATAAGTCGATCTCGCATCGTTCCATTATGTTAGGTGCTATTGCCGAAGGCGTAACCCATGTAACGGGTTTTTTGGAAGGTGATGATGCCTTGGCAACTTTGCGTGCATTTCAAACGATGGGTGTGCAGATTGAGGGGCCTGATAAGGGTGCTGTCACTATTCATGGTGTTGGTTTGGATGGTTTGCAAGCACCTAAAGAACCGATGTATTTAGGTAACTCCGGTACTTCTATGCGTTTGTTATCGGGCTTATTGGCAGGACAGCAATTTGATTCTGTTTTGACGGGTGACGAGTCCTTGTCGGGTCGACCGATGCGCAGAGTACTAGATCCTTTAAGCAAGATGGGGGCAAAAATTACTGCAACGGCTGCAGGAACTGCGCCTTTACATATTAAGGGGCAAGGGCTACTACACGGCGCACACTATGATATGCCGATTGCTAGTGCACAAGTGAAGTCTTGTTTGTTATTGGCAGGGTTGTATGCGGAGGGAGAGACTTCGGTGACTGAGCCAGCACCGACCCGGGATCATACTGAAAGAATGTTATCTGGTTTTAGTTATCCTATTAAACAAGAAGATAATTTGGTAACAATTGCCAGGCAAGGGCAGTTAAGTGCAACAAATATTGACGTGCCGAGTGATATTTCTTCAGCTGCTTTTTTTCTGGTGGGTGCTTCTATTGCGCAAAATTCAGATTTAACCTTGCAGCACGTTGGAATTAACCCAACACGTACGGGTATTATTGATATTTTAAAATTGATGGGTGCCAATATTGAGTTGTTGAATCAGCGTATTATCGGGGGAGAACCTGTTGCTGATATTCGCGTGCAAAGTGCTGTTTTACAGGGCATAGCTATTCCAGAAGAGTTGGTACCATTGGCAATTGATGAATTTCCGGTCATCTTTATTGCAGCAGCTTGTGCGCAAGGCAAAACAGTCTTAACAGGAGCTGAGGAATTACGTGTTAAAGAAAGTGATCGTATTCAAGTAATGGCTGATGGTTTGCAAATGTTAGGTGTTGATGCACAACCCACTGACGATGGCATGGTCATTCAAGGTGGTGCTATTTCAGGTGGTGAAGTCATATCGCACGGTGATCATCGTATTGCAATGTCGTTTGCAGTTGCAGGCCTAAAAGCTACGGATACTATTGTCATAAAAGATTGTGCGAATGTAAATACCTCGTTTCCAGGTTTTGTAGCGATTACGCAACAGCTAGGACTTAATATTGTCAGCGAGGGTGCGGTGTGAATGTTCCAGTATTAACCATTGATGGTCCAAGTGGGGCAGGTAAGGGCACGATTAGTCGTGCTATCGCTAAAAAATTAGGCTGGAATTATTTAGATAGTGGCGCTATTTATCGTTCTTTAGCGATTGCAGCAATAGATAAAAAAATTGACTTACAAAATGTGGCAGAAGTTGCAGAAATTGCGGAAAAAATGCAATTAGCTTTTACTTGTGATACTGAGCTACAGGTTACTTTAGATGGTACTGATATTACGGCAAGATTGCCTTCTGAAGCAACAGGCTCGGCTGCATCTACAATCGCTGCATACCCTGAAATACGTGCAGTTTTATTGCAAAAGCAAAAGGACTTTCGTCAAGCCCCTGGCTTGGTGGCTGATGGTCGTGATATGGGGACAGTCGTGTTTGTTGATGCTCCCATAAAAGTGTTTTTAACCGCTAGTGCTACTGAAAGAGCAAGTCGGCGTTTTAAACAGTTGAAAGAAAAAGGAATTGATGCTAACCTTGATCAGATTACTAGAGACATTGAATTACGTGATCGCCGTGATAGTGAGCGCAAAATAGCGCCATTAATTCCTGCTGACGATGCTATTTATCTGGATTCTTCGGATATGAGCATTGAGGAAGTTATCGCAAAAGTGATGGCGTTAGTGGATTAAGTAATAACTTTGGTGGCTGTACTATCAATTTATTAGGTACCGCCTTTTATTAACTACATAGATAGAGAGACTTGATGTTGTTTGCAAGTCTTGGGATAAAATACAATGAGCGAAAGCTTTGCTGAATTATTTGAAGAAAGTTTAAATCAAACGGAAATGCGTACGGGTGCCATGTTAACAGGTATCGTCGTAGACATTGACAACGATAAAGTTATTGTTAGTGCGGGATTAAAATCGGAAGGTGTTATTCCTAAATGGCAATTTTTGAATGCCGAAGGCGATTTAGAAGTTAGTGTGGGTGACGAAGTTGAAGTTGCTCTAGACTTGATCGAAGATGGCTTGGGTGCAACGCTACTTTCTCGTGATAAAGCGAAGAAACATAAAGCTTGGGGTGAATTGGAAACTGCTTTCGAAGCTGAAGAAACGATCACAGGTCGTATCAACGGTAAAGTTCGTGGTGGTTTTACAGTTGCTGTGGGTGCATTACGCGCTTTCCTACCTGGCTCATTGGTTGATGTTCGTCCTATCAGAGACACTACTTTCCTTGAAGGTCGTGATCTTGAGTTCAAAGTTATTAAAATTGATCAAAAACGTAACAATGTTGTCTTATCACGCCGTGCTGTAGTAGAAAAAGAATACAGTGCAGAAAGAGATGAGTTACTTAAAACGCTGGCTGATGGTATCGTTGTCAAAGGGATTGTTAAAAACTTAACTGACTACGGTGCATTTATCGACTTAGGCGGAATTGACGGTTTATTACATATCACTGATATGGCATGGCGTCGTGTGCGTCATCCTTCTGAGTGTGTTGAAATCGGTCAAGAAATCGAAGTTAAGGTTCTTAAATTCGATAAAGAGAAAACACGTGTTTCATTAGGTATGAAACAAATGGCTGAAGATCCATGGCATGATATTGGTGGTCGTTACCCAGCTGGTTCACGTGTAACGGGTAAAGTTAACAACTTAACTGACTACGGTTGTTTTGTTGAAATTGAAGAAGGTGTTGAAGGTTTGGTTCACGTTTCTGAAATGGACTGGACTAACAAAAACGTTAACCCATCTAAAGTTGTTCAATTAGGTGACCCAGTTGAAGTTATGATCCTTGAAATTGACGAAGAACGTCGTCGTATTTCATTGGGTATGAAACAATGTCGTACTAATCCTTGGGATGAATTCGCTGCTACACATAACAAAGGTGATAAAATCTCTGGAAAAATCAAATCTATCACTGATTTCGGTATCTTTATCGGTCTTGATGGTAATATTGATGGCTTGGTACATATGTCTGATATTTCTTGGTCTGATGCACAAGAAGAGTCAATCCGTAACTACCAAAAAGGTGATGAAGTAGAAACAGTTATTTTGGCTGTTGATGCTGAGCGTGAGCGTATCTCTTTAGGTATCAAGCAGCTACAACAAGACCCATTCCAAAACTACATTGCTATCAATGAAAAAGGCAGCATGGTAAAAGGTGTTGTTAAAGAAGTTGATGCAAAAGGTGCGGTAATTACTTTAGCTGAAGGTATTGATGGTTACTTAAGAGCTTCTGAAATTCAGCGTGATCGTGTTGAAGATGCATCTAAATTATTAACTGTTGGCGATGAAATTGAAGCTAAATTCATCGGTGTTGATAAAAAGAATAAATCTATTTCTTTATCTATCAAAGCAAAAGACGTTGATGAAGAAGCATCTGTAATGAAAGAGTACTCAGAAGCTGCTGCTGGCACACCAACTATGGGTGATTTATTCAAGCAATTGGATAAATAATAGTTAAGAAACAGGGGCTTAATGGTAAGTATTAAGTCCCTTTTTTTATGCTTGAGAATTATGGTAGAAAATACTCGAGCAATATATTGTTTTTATTGTGGAATGTTAAAATAAGCATTTTAGGACTATAGTGTGACAAAATCTGAATTAATAGAACAACTATCAAAAAAAATACCGCATCTGGCAGTACAGGACGTTGAGCTTTCTGTAAAATGTATTTTAGAGCAGATGGGGCAGTCTTTATCTGAAAATGAGCGTATAGAAGTGCGTGGTTTTGGTAGCTTCTCTTTACATCATCGTAAGCCAAGAATGGGGCGTAATCCAAAAACTGGGGATGCGGTTTCATTAACGGAAAAATATGTACCTCATTTCAAGCCAGGTAAAGAGTTGCGTGATCGTGTAGATGACTCTAGACTAAAGCATAAAATAACTGATTAATAAATTAATGCCTGATTAGCGAGAAAACCTTATGATGCGGATTGTAGCGATTTTTTATTTTTTATAATTGCAGTGATAACGCTTTTTTTCTCGCTTCTTAATTTTCAAACGGTAGAGATTAGTTTGTATTTCACAAGCATCGAGATGCCGTTGGCGATAGCTTTGACCATAGAGTTATTTGCAGGTATTTTTATTGGATTTATTGCTGCTTTTATTCATATTATGCGTTTGAAATCGCAGTTTAGATCTTTGAATCGTCAAATATCATCAGCTAATAAAAATAGTGACTAAGCATATTTAAAAAATGACCTTCTTTTTCTAAAGGTCATTTTTTTCCAGCCCTTTTGGTGCATTATATGAGCTTGTATTATTGCTCTATAGCTAATTCTTTAATTTTTCTGGTTAGGGTGTTGCGCCCATAACCTAATAAATTAGCAGCCTCATGTCGTTTGCCACGGGTGTGCTTTAAAGCAGATGAAATTAATATCTTTTCTATCTCTGTAATGATTTGTTTGGCAATATCTTCTTGGCCTTGTTGCATTTTTTGTTGTACGGCCAATCTTAGGCTGGTTTCCCAGTTACTTATTTCATCAGCATTATCGCCTGTTGTCTGACTGATAGTATACTCAGGTAATAGCTCAGGTGGTAAATCACTCAAATGGATTTCAATACTTGAAGCCATAACGGTTAGCCAGCGACAAATATTTTCTAATTGACGGACATTACCTGGCCAAGCTAAGGTGCGTAGGTAGTTTTCTGTTTCTGGTAAAAGGCGTTTTACTTCGGTTTCCAGTTCTTTCGCAGCAGTCGCTAGAAAGTGATGCATTAGCAAGGATATGTCTTGCGGACGCTCACTCAGCGGAGGGATATGGATGCGTATAACATTTAAGCGGTGAAATAAATCCTCGCGAAATAAACCTTGCTCTACCAGTGCTTCAAGGTTTTGGTGGGTTGCTGCAATAATGCGCACATTTACTTTGATGGAGGCATGTGCTCCAACAGGGTAAAATTCATTATCGGATAAAACCCGCAATAACCGGGTTTGTAATTCTGCTGGCATATCGCCAATTTCATCGAGAAACAGAGTGCCATGATTTGCTTGTTCAAAGCGTCCTGAGCGACGGGAGTTTGCGCCTGTAAATGCCCCTTTTTCATGACCAAACAGCTCGGATTCCATTAAGTCTTTAGGAATTGCTGCCATATTTAAGGCAATAAAAGGCTGTTTTGCGCGTGGGCTATGCCTGTGTAGGGCTTTAGCGACTAACTCCTTACCTGTACCTGACTGCCCATTAATTAAGACGGTAATGTGTGAGCGTGCCAGGCGACCAATAGCACGAAACACTTCCTGCATGGCGGGTGATTCACCTATGATTTCGGTGGGTGGGGTGTCATCATCTTTTTTTGCACTATTATTGGTGTTTTTTTGTTGGCTATGTAAGCAGGCTCGCTGTACTAAAGTGAGCATTTCATCAATATCAAATGGTTTGGGCAAATACTCAAATGCGCCACCATGAAAAGCAGATACCGCACTCTCTAAATCAGAGTGAGCCGTCATAATAATAATGGGTAGGTCAGGATGGGAGTGTTGTAGTCGTTCTAATAACTGTAGGCCATCCATGCCTGGCATGCGAATATCGGATAACAAAGCATCAGGCGTGTCATCTTGCAATGCAACTAATAGTTCTTTGGCTGTTGCAAAGCTACGCGAAATTATTTCATTCTTAGTGAGTGCTTTTTCTATCACCCAGCGTATTGATTTGTCATCGTCAGTTACCCAGACATGATAAGGCTTAGTCATTGATGTTGCCTACTGGTAAGAAAATTGAAAAAATAGTATTTCCTGGAGTGCTATTGCATTCAATGATGCCATTGTATTGATTGATAATGGATTGAGATATGGGTAGCCCCAGTCCTGTGCCATCATTTTTATCAGTAATCATAGGGTAAAAAATTTGGTTAATAAGTTCAGGGTTTATGCCAGCACCATTATCAATAACATCAATTCTTGCTGTTAATTTATGGCGTTTACCTGCAATAGTCATTTGTCGACAAATTCGGGTGCGCAAGGTTATTTTCCCTGCATTATTAATAGCCTGTGCTGCATTACGTGTAATGTTTAGAAACGCTTGGATAAGCTGGTTTTTATCAGCATATAACTCAGGAATGCTCGGGTCGTAATCATTAACAATAATGATTGAATCTAGTACTTCTGCTTGAACCAGTTGACGTGCGCGTTCAAGGGGTTCGTGAATATTTAAAGCAACTTTATTCGGGACTTTATTGGGTCCTAGCATCTTGTCCATTAGCACTTTCATGCGGTCGGCTTCGGCAATGATTATTTGGGTGTACTCTTTCAGTTCGTCTTCTTGTAATTCAAGCTCTAGTAACTGAGCTGCGCCGCGTAAACCACCTAAGGGATTTTTTATTTCATGAGCAAAACCGCGCATTAGCATGCGTGAGGTATTCTGTTGAGCCAGTAATTGCTCTTCTTTGGATATGCGTAAGTGACGATCAACTTGCTGTAGTTCTATCAGAATTTCAGTTTCTTGCTGAGATTCATAAATAGGAGTCGCACTAAAATTAATGGTAATATTTTTTTGGTAAAGGTTGATGTTAAGCTCTCGATCAACTAGGCCTTCGTTGTCGGCCATACATTGCTGCAGGTCATTAATTAAAATACTGTCAGAATTAAATAAATAGTTAGCTGACTTACCAACTAAGTGCCGAGCGCTGTCGCCAAATAAAATTTCTCCTGCCGTATTGATATAGGTGAGAATCAAATCACTATTAAAAAGAAGAATAGCTTCATTTAAGTTTTCTAGTATTTTTTTATGCACAGTTGTTATTTAAATGATGGTTCTTAACAGAAGTAACAGCAAAATTTAGGCCAATAAATATATTAGGAAATAGAGGGACTTAAGTTTTAACAGGTGGATTGATTGAACCAAAATGGTGCGAAACGAGGCAGTTGCGTGCAATTATAGTGCAACTTTGGTGTGTTACAAAAAAAGGGGCAGGTAAATATATTTACCTGCCCCTTTAAAGAACAAAAACAGCCCCACTAAAAAGTGAGGAGTAGGTATTGTTCAGTTTTTACAAGCTATAGTACATTTCGAACTCAACAGGGTGAGTGCTCATGCGTAGACGCTGTACTTCTTCATTTTTCAAATCAATGTAGCCGTCAATTGCATCATCAGTAAATACGCCGCCACGAGTTAAGAACTCACGATCTTCATCTAGTGCTTTTAATGCTTCATCAAAAGAGAAAGCAACCTGAGGAATTAGTTTTTCTTCTTCAGGAGGTAGGTCGTATAAATCTTTATCCATTGCTTCGCCAGGATGAATTTTGTTTTGGATTCCGTCAAGACCAGCCATCAACATTGCTGCAAAGCATAGGTAAGGGTTTGCTGTTGAATCACCAAAACGTACCTCGATACGACGACCTTTAGGATTGTTCACAAAAGGAATACGGATAGATGCAGAGCGGTTACGTGCTGAGTAAGCTAACATAACAGGTGCTTCAAAGCCTGGAACGAGACGTTTGTAGCTGTTTGTTGATGCATTAGCGAAAGCATTCAATGCTTTTGCATGTTTAATAATACCACCGATGTAAAATAAAGCCGTTTCAGATAGACCACCATATAAATCACCTGAAAATAGATTTGCCCCCTCTTTAAATAAAGATTGATGTACATGCATACCGTTACCATTATCACCGACTAACGGTTTAGGCATAAAGGTTGCTGTTTTGCCGTAAGCATGAGCAATGTTAGCAACAACATATTTAAGTTCTAATACTTCATCCGCTTTTTGTACTAGTGTGTTGAATCGAACACCTAATTCACATTGACCTGCTGTCGCTACTTCGTGATGATGTACTTCGGTGACTTGCCCCATTTCTTCTAATACTAAACACATGGCTGAACGCATGTCTTGTAGTGAGTCAACAGGAGGAACTGGAAAGTAACCGCCTTTTACGCCAGGACGGTGACCAGTGTTACCATCTTCGTATGCTTTTTCAGAGTTCCAGCCTGCTTCTTCAGAATCGATTTTGTAGCTACAGCTACCCATATCTGTATTCCAACGTACATCATCAAAAATGAAAAATTCATTTTCAGGGCCAAAATAAGCGGTATCAGCAATGCCCGTTGATTGCATGTAAGCTTCAGCGCGTCTAGCAATAGAGCGTGGATCACGTTCGTAGCCTTGCATATCATTAGGCTCAATGATGTCACAACGTAAAATTAAAGTGTTGTCATCGAAGAAAGGGTCAATTTTAGCGCTTGAAGGGTCTGGCATTAAAATCATGTCAGATTCATTGATGCCTTTCCAGCCTGCAACAGAAGAACCATCAAACATATTGCCTTCTTCAAAAGTATCTTCATCAATACTGTGTGCAGGAAAAGTAACATGTTGCTCTTTACCGCGGGTGTCACAAAAACGAAAATCAACAAATTTGATGTCGTTTTCTTGGATCATTTTTAGAACGTTATCTACTGACATTTTAAGGTGTCTCCTGATGGTTATTATTATTTCATTCAGTTATGCCGTTTATAAGCATATCAAACTTCTTATCTTACAATATAAATATAAAAAATACCCGACTTTATTAATAGGTCAATATGCTTATAGTGAAAGCATATATTGTGCCATTTTTTATAACTCTGAATTTAAAGGGTATTATTTATTAGTATAAATTTATATGTCATTTTTGCACTATAGTGGTGCGTAATGGTAGGTGAACAAGCATAATGTCAGTTAAGAAATATGATTAGTAAAGTGGGTGTCGATTTATTTTACTTGCCTTTTATAGAGGCTGTTCTTCGATGTTTAGCCAAACAAACGCTGGTGCTTGCCATTGATGGCAGCACAACAGCGCAAGGCTGCATTACATTGATGGTCAGCATGATTGATAAAGGTAGAGCTTTGCCAATTGCTGTGGGTAACCCGTAAAGGTAAAAAGGGGCATTTCCCTCAAGATATGCATATCGAACTGATTAAATCCGTTCAGGCGATAATCCCAGAAGGTACGTCGGTCATTTGTTTGGGTGACGGAGAATTTGATGGGGCAGATTGGCTGGAAACCATCAGCGGTTATGGCTGGGAATATGCCTGCTGGACGGCAAATAATGCGATATTGTATGAAAATGGCGAGGAATTTACATTATATGGGCTGGGATAAAATCATCCATCGCAAAGATCGTTGTGATTTGAGTTTGTTTACTCTTGGAGTGCGGTTATTAAAGCGCCTGCTGAGAGAAGGAAAAATACTTCCTCAATTATGCCTCATGTTATCAGGCAAGGCTTTGCTGTGAGGAGTTGAAAAGTGTACGGTAGTGAAACTGTCTAAAAGGTGAGGAACGTAGTAGCAAACATTCTTCGCGACTACGTATTTTAAGAGTTATAAACTAACAGCAACCACTACCAGCACAGGCGCGCCATGCTACCTCACGAAATTCAGGGACTCCTGTCACCTGAATT
>CAZXJK010000006.1:0-27800 GCA_964640895.1 uncultured Methylomonas sp. | reverse complement strand
ATTAAAGCTGAAAATATTTTGTTAGCAGGTTTTTCTCAAGGTGGGGTGATTGCTTTACATGCAGGTTTACGTTATCCGCAAAAACTAGCGGGTATTCTGGCTTTATCTACTTATATGCCGACTACCGAACAGCTTAAAACAGAGCGTTCGCCCGAAAATGATGCCACAGAAATTTTTATGGCTCATGGCACCTTAGACCCTGTTATTGCACCACAAATAGCCAAAGATGCATTTGGCCGTTTACAATCCATGGATTATAAAATTAGCTGGCATGAGTACCCTATGCAACATTCAGTGTGCTTAGAAGAAATTGCTGATATTTCCGTTTTTATTAACAAAGTTTTTGCATAATTTATAGTTCCCATGCTCCAGCGTGGGAATTCATCTTAGAGCGTTCCTGCGTTCTGTGACGTAGGAACGTCACATCCTGTATTCCCACGCTAGAGCGTGAGGAACGATAACGCCTCCCCCACTTCCCACCCGTAAAAAACGCCTATGTCATTTTTCAAAGATCTTACCTTACCTCGGTTTTTTCCCATTATATTGATTGCTTGCATTGTGGTTGCCGTCATCATCGTAAAACTGCAGCCTAAAATGCAACACGAAGCCAGCGCCGGTCTCGTTACCCCAGTACAAGTCATAGAACTTAAACCCTATCAAGTCAAACCCAGTATCTTGGGTTTTGGTTTAGTCGAGCCGGATATCTTACTGGAATCTAAAGCAGAAATTTCCGGCAAAATTACCTATGTCCATCCGCAATTACGTAATGGCTCCATCTTACCAAAAGGCACGGTCATTATCCGTATTGAGGTAGAAGATTATCAATTAGCGCTGCAACAAGCACAAGCAACAGTCGCCAGTCAGCGTGCGCAATATCGGCAAATTAAACTAGAAAAAAGCAACTTGTATGCCGATCTTAAAATTGTGCAAAAAAAGCTAAAATTAGCATAGGACTTACCGCCAAAATACGATTAACTGACAAACGCTCACCTTATTGGCAAGCCAATGTAGAACGCATTATTGGTCAACTTGACCCTGCCACTCGCACTTTGGGTATCGTAGTCAGCGTTGATAAACCTTACGAACAAATTGTGCCTGGAGTCAAACCACCACTCATGCAAGGTATGTACACCGAAACCTTACTACAAGGCAGAGCGAAAACTTTGGCTACCAACTTAAAGCGGGACAAATAATGCAGGCTAAAGCCTGCGCCCCAAGTTCATACAATACTGATATATTATTAATTATTTAGAGGACCCAATACTAGGAGAATTAATGGCTATTCAACTACTTTATCAATTACCATTATTAAAGTAAGTCCTTTATGCACTGCTACCTTTTTTGCCATAACATATAAATCCCCTTTTACTGCTCTAGGGCTACCTGATAAAGCAACACGCGCAGTAATTTCCACAAACTCTACTGATGAAAGTTTGGCGGTAGGCATTGCTGCTTTGGTATCATCCAGAACTATCGTAATAGGCAGATCTTTTACTTGTAAACGTTCAGCTGCTAATGGCATAGGCATTTTACCTTTAGCAAATACAAAGATACGCTCGGTCGGCTTTAGCTTAGCTTTAAAGGCAGGACTAATATCCAATTTAATGGTAATACCAGCTGTGGCTTTCGAAGTATCACTAGGTTTATTGACGGGAGGAGCAAGCTCGCCCATTTTGCTACGTGCTTGCACAATAGCGGGTTCAATAAAACGTTGTACTTGCGCTTTGCCACCTTTAATTTTAGCTTTTTCCCATGCTGCAATGGCTTCAGGGTAGGCTTGCTGCTGATAAGCTTGTAAACCTTGTAAAATAAGTGCTGTCGGCTCCTCAGGATCCACTCTTAACGCCTCTTCCATTGCTTGTTGCGCTTCAGGCACCATGGTTTCACCTGAAATTTGAAACAAAGTTTGTGCATAAGCGGCTTTAACCGAAGCATATCCAGGCTTATCTACCCCGATAATATCAGCCATTTTTTTATAAACTGCCGCTGCTTCAGGGTATTTACCCATCGCATTGTAACTATTGGCTAACAAAAACCAATTTTCTATATTTTCTGGGTCTTCAGCTAACTTAGCTTGCAGTGCAACCACGGCTGTCGCAAAATCAGGAGCTTTGGCTTGTTGTTGACTTGCTGGGCTAGTAGATTGCTGTGCAGGTTGCCCAGCGGGCTCACCAAGAGCTAAGTATTGCTCATATTGTTTGCTGGCACCAAGTGATTGATAGGTTAATAAGCTCCCTATGACCACAATACAAGCAATACCCCCCATCACTAACCAATTCATGGAATTAGCTTTAGTGATTTGTTTATTTTCAGGAGCTTCTTCAATACTGACATCACCTAATAGCGTTTTCTCTAATTCAGTTTTTAACTGTAGAAAAGCGGACTCATCCAGGTTACCTTGCAGCTGTTCATGTTCTAGTTCTGCCAAACGCTCTTGAAAGATATTTATATTTTCCTGCTTTTGCGAGACCACGGGGTGACTCTTATTACTGCCTTTAAAAGCGGCTAAAGGCCACAGTATGATAAAAACTGCCAGCAATAACATCGCAGCAAATATAATCCATAGGGTCATCATGATTTCTTACTCTTATTAGTTTTCAACAAAGCGTCCAATTGCTTTGCTTCTGTTGCAGAAAGCGCAACACTATTCTGCTCAGTATTTTGTTTACTTTTATTACGCCCACGAATAATGCCAAAAATGACAATTAACCCCAGTATTAGAAAAATTGCAGGACCATACCAAAGTAAATAGGTCTGCGGTTTAACACGCGGTTCATATAAAACAAAATCACCATAACGAGCAACCATATAATCGATAATTTCAGGGTTGCTCTTATCGGCCATTAGCATTTTCTGAATTTTAGTGCGTAAATCTTTGGCAATTTCGGCATTAGAATCGGCTAAATTTTGATTTTGACATTTCGGGCAGCGCAGCTCATAAGCTAACTTTTGAAAACGTTTTTCTTTTTCAGGATCATTAAACTGATAGACATCAATGGCTGCTGATAAGATAAAACTACTTAGCAATAATAGTACCCCGATAGCCGTTTTAATTTTTAACACTATCCCATCCTTTAATAATCACTTGTAACTCCTGCCAAGCTTGTTGGGTTAATACCCCCACGTGGCGATGTCGAATAACACCCTCTGCATCTAATAAATAGGTTTCAGGGGCACCATATACACCTAAATCCAGCCCTAACATACCATCATCATCAAAAATATTAAATTGATAAGGATTGCCTAGTTGCTGTAACCAACGCACTGCACCTGCACGATCATCTTTATAATTTAAGCCAATAATAGGAATATTGCTGGTTTCTGCAATAGCCAGTAATTGTTCATGCTCTTGTCGACAAGAGGGGCACCAAGTTGCCCATACATTAACCAATACAGGTTGACCAATAAAGTCTTGTTTGGTTAAGGTTCGTTCTGGTGTTTGTAGAGCAGCTAAAGAAAACTCGGGAAAAGGCTTATTTAATAATGCCGAGGGTAATTCCCTTGGGTCAATACTTAAGCCTTTCCATAAAAATCCACCTAAAATAATAAATAAGACCAGAGGAATAAATAAAAGCAGCCTAGGCATTAATCGGCTCCTGTTTGCTACTACTTTTACGGTAACGTTTATCAAACACAGTCAATATACCACCTAAAGCCATTAAAATACCACCTAACCAAAGCCAGCGTACATAAGGCTTATAATGCACTCGCACTGCCCATGCCTCTCCATTATTTAAAGGTTCACCCAAGGCGACATACAAATCTCTGAACAAACCTGCATCTATATCTGCTTCGGTCATCATATTACGCGTCACATTGTAACGGCGCTTTTCAGGATGCAAAATTACCACAGGTTCACCATTCTCAGTGACTTCAATGATTGCTTGATCTGCCATATAATTGGGACCTTTAACAATATGGGTGCCTTGAAAAGTAAATTGATAACCTGCCAATTCAACACTATCCCCCCTAGCCATTCGCATATCTCGCTCTTCGCTATAGGTTGACACCAAGGTAATCCCAATTGCCGTCACTGCAACGCCAATATGTGCCAGCATCATGCCGTAATAACTCATGGAAAGTTGTGATAACTTATTACTTATTGAGCTTGCATGACGAAATTTACCTATAAATTCTCTGACCACAGTACTGATCACCCACAAACTGACACTGATACCAAGAAATACGCGTACCTCAAAACCTGAACCATACGCAAAAGGAAATATTAAGCCGATAAGCAAACTGATCACAGCAGGTATCCATAACGTTTTTAATAGCGATTCACCGGATGTTTCTCGCCAGCGTACTGCTATCGAAACACCCATAGCAATAGCCATTGTGCCCATAATCGGTACAAATACCGCATTAAAATACGGAGGGCCTACCGAAATTTTCCCTTGGCCTAAGGCATCAATCAATAATGGATATAAAGTGCCAAGTAAAACGGTTACCGCCATTACTGTTAGAAATACGTTATTAATCAGTAATATTACTTCACGCGATAACCAAGAAAAGCTAGATTCACTTTTTACATTAGGTGCTTTTAAAGCATATAGGGTCAATGAGCTTCCCATAGTAACTGCCAATAGCATTAAGATAAAGAAGCCGCGTTCCGGATCACTAGCAAAAGCATGTACTGAGGTTAATACCCCTGAACGAACTAAAAATGTACCCAACAGACTTAAAGAAAAGGCAAAAATAGCTAATAATAAAGTCCAACTTTTAAACACGCCACGCTTTTCGGTAACGGCAAGAGAATGCACGAGCGCAGTTCCTACCAACCACGGCATCAATGAAGCATTTTCTACCGGATCCCAAAACCACCAGCCGCCCCAACCTAATTCATAGTATGCCCACCAACTACCTAAAGTAATCCCCATGCCAAGGAATGCCCAAGCAACATTAGTCCATGGCCTAGACCAACGCGCCCATGCAGCATCCATACGACCTGATAATAATGCGGCAATAGCAAAAGCAAAAGCCACTGAAAACCCCACATAGCCCATATACAACATAGGTGGATGCACAATTAACCCAAAATCTTGTAATAAAGGATTTAAATCTGCTCCATCTACTGGATGACGTGGTAAATAGCGTAAAAAAGGACTGGATGTAATGAGTAGAAACGAGATAAAGCCTGTTGCAACCATGCCCATTACCGATAAAACTCGAGCCAACATATCCAACGGCAGTGCTTTACTAAAACGACTGACGGCAAAAGTCCAGCCACATAATATCAGCGCCCATAATAGTAACGAGCCTTCATGCCCGCCCCAGATGGCACTAATTTTAAACTGTATCGGCATTTGGCTATTAGAATGCTGTGCCACATAAACAACCGAGAAGTCATCGTTGGCAAAAGCATAGCCTAAGCAAATAAAACTAATGACAATAAATAAGAATTGCCCCATTGCTAATGGCTTGGCAAAACTCATCCACAGCTCATTACGAGTCGATGCACCATACATAGGCACTATCGCGAGCACTACTGATAAGAATAAGGCAATAATTAAGGCAAATTCACCTATTTCAGGTATCACTTCGCGACCTCCTGTTTTTGTTTCATCGATTCAGCAATTTCAGGTGGCATGTAGTTTTCATCATGTTTGGCTAGCACTTCATCTGCCTGAAAAATACCCTTAGCATCCATCTTACCTTGCGCAATAATCCCTTGCCCTTCACGAAATAAATCTGGCAATATCCCTGTAAATTCTACGGTAACCTGACTCTCATAGTCCGTTAAAGCAAACTGCACCTTCAATGAATCGGTTGACCTTTTCACACTGCCATCAACCACCATACCACCTGCTCGAATTCGCGCACCAACAGGTGCTTCACCTTTGGCTATTTGACTGGTTGAATAAAATAAATTGATATTTTCACTCAGTGAAAACATGACTAAACCGACAATTAAAGCCGTTCCAAAGACCAATCCCAAAATAATGGTTAATCTCTTTTGTCTTTTTGGGGTCATACTGTTCCCTGTTCACGTCTTAAGCGACGTTTTGCATTAATAAAAAACTGTCTTTTGAGTAGATAAGCTGACACGATATTGTAAAAAAATATCACTAGCGCTATGCCATAACTTAGCCACACGTAAAGTCCATGCGTTCCCATTTGTAAAAAATCAGCAAATGATGTAAAACTTCCCATTTATAAAACCTTTTGTAATCTATGGAGATAATTTCCCTATTTAGTTCTATGCTTTATGCTACCAAAGCAAGGAAACTAGAAATCAATAATTTTCAATAACCTTTTTTACCCATTCAGTACGTTTTTCGCGCTCTAAAACCTCGACACGTGCACGACTCATTAATACCACCGCAAAAAAACAGTAAAAACCCAATACCATGACTAATAGTGGCATCCACATTTCGGGCGGCATTGCCGGTTTTTTCGTGATCGTAAAGGTGGCAGCTTGGTGTAACGTATTCCACCACTCCACTGAATATTTAATAATCGGAATATTTACCAAACCTACTAAGGATAAAATAGCGGTTGCTTTATCTGAACTGGCTTTATTTTCAAAGGCAGAATTTAACGCAATCACACCAATATATAAAAATAACAAAACCAGCATGGCAGTTAAACGCGCATCCCAAACCCACCATGCACCCCAAGTCGGTTTACCCCAAATAGCACCTGTTGCCAAGGACATGACGGCTATAGAAGCTCCAATGGGGGCACAAGCTCCTGCCACCACATGCGCAATTTTCATTTTCCAAATCAAGCCAACTGCGCCTGCAATCGCCATCATCATATAGCATGACTGCGCCAAAATAGATGAGGGTACATGTATATAAATGATACGAAAACTATTACCTTGCTGATAATCAGCAGGCGCAAAAACCAAGCCCCAAATAGTCCCGGTAACTAATAAAAGAATGGCAGCAATAGCAAACCAAGGGAGCAACATGCCGGTAATATCATAAAACCATCGTGGCGAGGCTAATTGATAAAACCATCTTGGCATTTTTATTTTCATCTATTTCAATCCTTAAGTAAATTTTCCTAACTACGAACACTAATTTTTAAAGCTGCCGATATGGCAAAGGGAGCGAGCATTAAGCTCAGTACTAATATGGCTGCTAATAGAGCCAAATAACCTTGGATGGGGAGCCCCATTGCGCCTGCTTGAACGGTCCCGGCACCAAAAATCAAGACAGGGATATATAATGGTAACACTAATAAAGAGATTAAAACCCCACCTTTTCTTAGGGCTACTGTCAATGCTGCGCCGATTGCGCCCATCAAACTCAAGGTAGGTGTGCCTAATAACAAGCTGACAATCAAAGCAAAATAGCCTTGCTCCGGTAGAAAAAACATCATCGCAACGAGTGGTGAAATAATGGCCAAACAGAAACCGCTCACCAACCAATGGGTCAATACTTTTGCTAAAACTAACGTTAATAAGGACTCAGAGCTCACCAACATTTGCTCTAAAGAACCATCCTCATAATCCGTTCGAAAAATACCGTCTACCGATAATAAACAAGCTAACAAAGCGGCAACCCAGATAACACCTGGTGCAACTTCTGATAGAAAAGTCGGATCAGGGCTGACACCTAAAGGAAATAAAACGGCGACCATTAGAAAAAAAGCCAGAGGGTTGATAATATCGTTACGATGGCGAAAGACAAGCAACAACTCACGCTTTAAGGCAGAAATCAGAAAATTCATGTAACAGCGACCTCATCTAAATTAATCGGTCGCACCGTTTTTCCAGGAATCATAAGGTCATGATGGGTCGTTAAGATGACCGAGCCTCCCTCATGCACATGATTGGCAATTAAAGCTTCTTTCTCACGCACACCTTTTTTATCAAGAGCCGTAAAGGGTTCATCTAAAATCCACAAGGGAGCGCTGCTTAAATATAAACGCGCCAAACCAACGCGCCGCTGCTGCCCGGCCGAAAGGCTATGACACGGTACATCTTCAAAACCAAATAAACCAATTTGTTGTAATGCATCCATAATAGAGCATTTATTCAATCCCTTATCTAACTGCATCATCCAACGTAAATTTTCTTCAGGAGTCAGCGCGCCTTTTACACCCGCCAAGTGCCCCACATACAACATCGCTTGATAGTATGCATCACGCACATCATCCAAAGCACTACCTTGCCATAAAATATCTCCGGTATAGGCATCGGATAACCCACATAAGATACGTAATAAGGTGGTTTTACCGCTCCCATTTTGACCAATAATTTGTACGACTTCTGCAGCATTAACTTGCAAAGAAAAATTTGCAAATAATACGCGCTCATCGCGTTCACAAAATAATTTTTTTACTTCAAGTGTCATAGACAGTTTTGTGTCCCTTCAGATATTAAAGAACACGATAAATAACAATTCATTAATATATCACAATTTTCTAATTTTAACCCTGAGGCTAAGTTCCAACTTTAAAAATTATTTTCTTCCATATTTATCTTCAAAGCGCACTATATCATCCTCTCCAAGGTAACTACCTGATTGTACTTCAACCATTTCTAAAGGTATCACCCCTGGATTTTCCAAGCAATGTACGACACCTAATGGAATATAAGTTGATTCATTTTCGGACAACAACATTGTTTCATCACCTTTAGTGACCAATGCAGCCCCTTTAACCACCACCCAATGCTCAGCTCTATGATGATGCTTTTGTACAGATAATTTAGCGCCTGGCTTGACTACAATGCGCTTAGTCTTGTGCCTCTCACCTTCATCAACTGAGTCATAATGCCCCCAAGGCCGATATACTTTACGATGCAAATCCGCTTCTACTCGCTGTGCTTTTTTTAATGTGGCAACAATTTCTTTAACATCCTGCACCCTATCTTTGGGAGCAACCATGACAGCATCATCTGTTTCGATAATGACCATATCTTTAATACCGATCACTGCAACCAATTTATTTTCAGAATGAATAAAAGAGTTTTCAGTATCCAAAGCAAGCACATCCCCAGTTAATGCATTACCATACTCATCTTTCTCGGTAACATCCCAAAGTGCCGACCATGAGCCTACATCATTCCAGCTGGCATCCAACGGTATCACCACAGCCCTATCCGTTTTTTCCATCACCGCATAGTCAATCGAATCTGATGGGCACTGCGCAAATAGTTCTTTATTTATGCGCACAAAATCAACATCGATTTCTGCCTTGGTAAAAGCCTTACGACAGATGTCCAACATCTCAGGTGCAAATTTCTCTAATTCCTCCAAATAGCGACCCGCCTTAAACGCAAACATACCACTATTCCAATAATATTCTCCACTATCTACATAGCGTTGTGCAACAATTGCATCTGGCTTTTCTACAAATTCCGCCACCTTAAATGCATTAGCAACTTTTTCATCGGCACGCTTAATATACCCATAACCTGTTTCTGCTACGGTAGGTACAATACCAAAAGTCACTAAATTACCAGCTGCAGCTAATTGCTCAGCTTTAATGACTGCTTCTTGAAAAGCAGCTACATCATTTATTACGTGGTCAGCAGGTAAAACTAATAAAATATCCTCATTACTCTTTGCCGCTAATGCAGCCAAAGCAACAGCAGGTGCAGTGTTTTTACCTATCGGCTCCAATATAATAGCATCAGGCCGAGCATCAATCTCCCATAGTTGCTCAGCCATCATAAACCGATGAACTTCATTACACACTGCGATGGGGGCTTGTAAATCATTTATACCGTTCAACCTCAAAACGGTTTCTTGCACCATAGTCTTGTTCGACACTAATGCTAGAAACTGCTTAGGATAAACACCACGAGACAATGGCCATAATCGCGTCCCTGAACCACCTGAAAGAATAACTGGGATCATAATGTTCCTTATCTATTTCCTAAAGGGCTAGTAGTTTACAAAACATTTAATAAAAAATAAATTATAATGTAATAAATAAATAGTGACTCAATATAATTCAGGTAAATGTATTGAACAATACACAATTCAAAATATTAAGTTTAAGCACCCCTTTTAAGCATTTAAATGATGAAGCATTAGACATCATTGCTGAAAAATGCATCATTACATCTATCCAGTCAGGCACTTCATTGTTCGAAGAAGATGACATTAGTGACGGCTTGTACATTATAGTTTCTGGGCTTATTGAAATTTCTAAAAATAATAAATCTAAAAAAATCTCCCGCAATCATACGGGGCAAACAATTGGCTCAATTACCCTTAGTAGACTTAATAAACGCTCCGCCAGCGCACATGCAGTCGAACCAAGTACACTTATTAAGTTCCCTAGGCCTTCTTTTGAACAGTTAGCGCAATATCGCCCTGACATCACGCACATCATTGAACAAGCGCTCACCAATCGAACGCATCGTTTACACTTAGGCTTTGTCATGCGTACTAATCCCATGTTTACCAACCTCCCACTTGAAGTGTTAGAGGCTATTGAAAATATGGCACTAATAACGTTTGTCAAAAATGGAGATATTTTATGGGAACAAGGTAACAGATCAAGCTATTTTTATATTGTCATTACTGGCCGACTGCGTATTTGGCATAGCTCACCCACCAAAATCAAATCAGGCTTACAAAAAGAAATTGGCCCGGGAGAAACGGTTGGTGAACTAGGCACCATTACTAATGAAGCACGCAAAGCGGGTCTGCGCTCTCTACGAGATAGCACCATTGCTTGCATTACCCGAGAACAATTAACCAAATTATTAACTCAGTATCCTGAGGTAATGAATACCTTATTAGTCAGAATTGTTGCTCACCATTTCGAAGCGCCCCGTCCCAAACATGAACATGCTAAAAATGCATCGAATACCATCGCATTAATCCCTGTCAATGCAGGTGTATCAATCAGTAAAATAGGTCAAGACCTGGGTTTATCACTCTCAAAAACAGGAAAAACATTGGTTATTAATTCCGCCACAAATGACACCATGTTAGGCATTCCAGGCTTTTCACAGTCGCCATTAGATAATCATAAAAATACGACATTTTTTAACTGGTTAAATGATTTAGAGTTTAAACACCAACATATTATTTTAATTGCTGATAACAGTTGCAGTAATTGGACTCGTCGTTGTGTGCATCAAGCTGACCATTTACTATTTGTTGCTAATAGTGATGCCTCACCTAGGTTAGGCTCCATAGAACACGAATTACTGACAACCGAGAACCACTTAGGCATTCGTAAAAGCCTATTACTTATTCACCCAAAAGATACCAAAGTCCCCAAAAAAACTCAATTATGGCTATCGCACCGAAAAATCGGCATGCACTACCACTTGCGTCGAGATTGTGAAAGAGATTTTGCTCGTTTAGCCCGTTTTTTAACTGGGCGATCAGTGGGGTTAGTCTTAGGTGGGGGTGCAGCACGTGGATTTGCTCATATAGGTGTTTTACGTGCTTTAGAAGAAAAAAATATTCCAGTTGATTTAATTGGCGGCACCAGCATGGGAGCACTTATTGCAGCTCAATACGCAATGCAAAAAGATTTAAAAAAAATTACTCGATCAACTTTAAAGTTATGCTTAGCAGGCGATAAACTCACTATTCCATTAGTTTCCTTATATGGAGGCTTTAAAATGGCCAAAGGTTTAAAGCATTTATTTCGCAACTCAGCTATCGAAGATTTATGGTGTCGTTTTTATAGCGTATCCTGCAACCTTAGTCGTGCTAAAGTCATGGTGCATGACTCAGGCCTCTTATTAGATGCAGTCACAGCCAGCAATATCCCCCCTGGGCTATTTCCTCCCAAGGTTGTTGATGGTGATTTATTGGTTGATGGTGCTTTATTAAACAATGTCCCAGTTGACATCATGACTCGTTATAATGAAGGCGGGCTACTCATTGCCGTTGATGTTAACCCCAAAGATGACCTGTTATCTAATACCACATACGACGGGGGCTTATCGGGTTGGCAGGTACTAAAAAGCAAACTCAACCCATTCAAAACAAAAATGCAAATCCCAAGCATTCTGGATGTATTAATGCGCTCAACGTCTATTGGCGGGCTTGCTCAACAAAAGAATGTTATGACAGGCATTGCTGATTTTTATCTATCACCCCCTGTTGCTGACTACCCACTACTAGCATACAAAAATGCTGATAAAATCATTGAAGATAGCTACCAATATACCTTAAAACAAATTGCAAACTGGCAATTTAAGCTATAATCATTACCAATAACCTTAAATTCATTCAGATAATATAAAGTGAATCAGAAAACATTAGCTCTTGCAACGAATCAACTAGACATTTGGCACGATCAAGCTGCATACCCTGATAGCCCAATTTATAATATTGGTGGTAATTTAAGTATTTATGGCCCCGTTAATTACACCGCACTCAATCAGGCAATTCAGCAATTAGTACTAGAAAGTGATGTATTACGCCTAAGCATTTCTCAACAAAACCAGAAAGTCACTCAAGCATATGTTTCACATCAAATAATTGATTTAGAGTTCCATGACTTCTCACACCACGAACATCCCAAAAATGTTGCGGAAAATTGGCTAAAGACTACTTTTGCAAGCCCTTTTGTATTAACACAAGATAACGTGCTTTGGCACTTTGCTCTCATTAAAGAAAGCGAGCAAAAATATTATCTAATGACCAAATTTCACCACCTAATAGCAGATGGCTGGACTACCAAAATTGTTATTGAGCGCCTATCAGAACTCTATAACGCACAATTGGAAAACCGCGCAGCTACGCAGCCCTCCTCCCAATGCTATGCAAATTACATCACGCAGGAGCAAGACTACCTCAGCTCGGAAAAGTTTAATAAAGATCAAGCATTTTGGTTAAAAGTATTTCCTTCATTACCAGTACCGCTTATTGAGCATACTTATAAAACTAAAAGCTCAGGGTCACTGCCCAAAGCAAATATTCAGCGTTTTCATCTCAAACGAGATTTCTACAACCAATTAAGCAAATTCGCTTTAGGCCATAAGAGCACCATTTACCACCTACTAATTTGCGCTCTCACACTTTATTTTGCACGTATTACCCAAAAAGATCATATTGTCATTGGAACCCCCAGCCTAAATCGTAGTGGTGCCAAGTTTAAAGAAGTATTGGGTATGTTTATCAGTTTATCCCCCCTATCACTTAAGATAGACTTAGAAAAAAATAGTATTGATCTCCTTAAATTATGTGCTATCAACCTGCGTGACACCTATCGTCATCAACGCTTCCCGTTAAATCTGATTAGTAAGCGCTTGGAACTTATCAAAAATGGCCGTAATACACTGTTTGATCTGGTCGTTTCCTTTGAAAAACAGGAGTACTCTACACCTTATGGTGGTGCAGCAATCAGCGCACAACAACAATTTAGTGGTGTAGCTCGTTATCCATTAGCAGTCACTATCTGTGAATTTCATGACGATGAAGATGTTGAAATTATTCTTGAGGGTTCTGAAACAGCTTTTAGTCAACAAGATTTACAATTTTTAAGTGACCGATTCTGCTACATTCTAGAACAAATAATAAGCTCTCCTGAAACGCCTTTAAAACAGATAGATCTAATACCAAAGACTGAAAAGCAATTCATTGATACTGCATTCAATCATTCAGAAAAAATAGAAGCCTCCCCCAAGATTGTCACACAACAATTTGTTGAACAAGCAAGGCTATTTCCACAAGCTATTGCGGTAAAAAGCCTTGATACCAAAATTAGTTACCAACAATTGGATAAGAGCAGCAATCAGCTAGCAAACCAACTATTAAGCCTTAATGCAGCTCAGCAGATTGTGGCAATTTGCATGCCTCGTTGTGAAGCGATGATTGTTGCTATTTTAGCCACCCTAAAAGCGGGTGCAGCTTATTTACCAATAGACCCTGACACGCCGCCAGAGCGTATCGCCGACATCATCAACCAAAGCAAACCTATTGCGTTACTAACGATTCCATCACTCACTGAGCAATTAAAAGTTTTAGAATCTCAATTAATCATATTAGATAATGCTTCCTCTGATTTCTTGGACACTGCCCCCGATATAGTCATTACCGAGCAAGACTTGGCTTATATTATTTTTACATCTGGTTCAACAGGCAACCCTAAAGGGGTAACGCTGCCTCATGATGCACTGAGTAGACGTTTGGCATGGATACAAAAAAACTTTACTATCAATAGCTCTGACCGAGTAGCACAAACTATTCAGTTCTGCTTCGACCCTTCATTAATTGAAATTTTTTTAGCACTCACTCAAGGAGCCACCTTAGTTCTTGCTCCAAAAAACTACCAAACTCCTGAAGCGTTTGCACAATTTATTGTTAAACAAAAAATTAATGCAGTTGCCTTAGTTCCATCCAGCCTACGCAACTTGCTACAAGGCCTAAAACCACACCAACGCACATCCTTGAAAGTTGTTTGTTGCGGGGGGGAAGTTTTATCCCCAGAGCTTGCCGAACAGTTTCAGCAACAAACCAATGCCGAACTCTTCAATGTATACGGCCCAACAGAAGCCAGCCTCTTTGCAACAGCTTGGCGCTATCAAAAATCAGAACAGACAAGTTTACCTATTGGCAAGCCTCTCTCTGATACCCGTATTTATATTTTTGATCAACACAATCAAATACTCCCCATAGGCGTTGCTGGAGAAATTATTATTGGCGGTAAAACACTTGCTACAGGATATTTACATCAACAAGGCCTAACAAAAGAAAAGTTTATCTCATCCTCTAGCAACACATCAGCGGAAAAAACCTTATATAAAACAGGTGATTTAGGCTACATTGGTACCGATAGTCAACTATATTTTTTAGGTCGAATTGACAGACAAGTAAAAATCAGTGGTTACCGCATTGAACTGGGTGAAATTGAAGCAATATTAAACGGCCAAACAGAAGTCCATAACGCTGCTGTTATTGTCATTAAACAAAAAATATATGCTTATGTGGCAACTGTTGACAATTATAGTACTGAGCTTGCAGAGTTATTAGCAAAATTATTACATAGCAAGCTACCTATTTACATGCAAGTTGCTGCCATTATTCCCGTAAAGAACATACCAACCAGCCAAACAGGAAAAATTGATTATGCCGCCCTTCCTAGGCCCACGCCTATTCAGCAAAGAAGAAATAGACTACCTAGTAGCTTGTTGGAAACACAACTTATTAAAGTATGGCAAGAAACGCTAAAACGTCAGGATATAACCATTAGTGATAATTTTTTTGAGCTAGGAGGAGATTCTTTAGCAGCAGTCACTTTAGTTCAAAAAATTGAACAATTTACCGGCTACAAACATTCTTTGGCATTATTACTCGAACATCCAAGCATTAGGCAACAAGCCGACTTTTTAAATTCTGAGCTGCCAGTAAAAAACCAGCCGATTCTTAGAACGTTAAGTGAAGAAACAGACTCCGATACTAATGTAGTACCATTTTATCTTGCAGCATCGGGTAAAGGTGATTCTTTACGCTTTAAAAACTTAGCGGTACAGCTTGAAGGTCTCTGCGCATTACATATGCTACACCCTACTGAACACCATAAAAAACCGAGCATAAGTGAATTGGCAGCCGAATATGCAGCTGTTATCTTGGTCAGAAATGAACCACCTGGTTATATAGGGGGATTTTCCATTGGCGGAGTGACGGCATTGGAAACAGCGCGCATTTTAGCCGAAAATGGCAAGCCTCCTTTAGGTGTCTTACTGCTTGATACGACCTATCCGCGCTGGCCACTTAAATCACCGCTTATTTTTGGGGTTCTCAACAAAACAATTGGTTTATTGCACCTCAACAAATTAACCGTCAATGGTAGACGCTTAAATATAATGTCATCTGACCCAGGCATCATCATACAATTGAATGCCATTCAGCGACATACAATCATACCTTTCAAAGGTCCTGTTGCATTAATCATGTCGACTCACATGCATCCAAAATTTTGGCTATTTTCTAAATGGTTCAAATTATATAAATCAAACCTAAAACAGTATACTGTTTCTGGATTTCATGGCAGCATGTTTCAGGACTGTAACATCACTAGTTTGAGTATCGCAATTCGTCAATTTATGAAAATTGGTTAATCAACAACGACAAAGGGGCGAGGGTTTAATAATATAATCAACCAAAAGTAGCCCCGTTCCAACCCCAAAGCTCAGCTGGGTGATTGCTAAACTCAATATATATTCTATCGCTATCAAGTTGCAACTCAGCACCTAACACCTGACTGAGCGATAGAGACAAAGACTTAGCTTGCGCTGTTGATAAACCAATACTTTTGCATTCAACATAGGCAAGAGGGTCAGTACTACCGCCAAACATCATATTTCGTCCTCCTTTGACCTCCACCATCACATAACGCTCAGGTTTGCCCGTTTCTTTAGCTAATAATTGTGATAATGCAGCCATCAAATGAGCCGATTTATCACCCTCAACACTGACATTAGTTCTAAGTTTTAGTAAGGGCATAACATTTCCTATATTGAATTTAAAATAATATTATTTTAAGCAACGACAATTTCAAAGTCATGGCTTATTTCAACAGACTTTCCTAACATAATTGATGCAGAACAATATTTTTCAGCAGACAGTTTTACAGCACGCGCTACCACTGCCTCTTTTAAATCTCTGCCAGTCACAACAAAATGCACATGTATTTTACTAAATACTTTGGGAATAGTATCAACACGCTCGGCTGATATTTCTGCTACGCAATCAACAATATCATTACGACCTTTTTGTAAAATCTGCATCACATCAAAAGAAGTACAGCCACCCATTCCTAAAAGTAGCATTTCCATCGGGCGGATCCCCATATTTCTGCCACCCAAATCTGGCGGGCCATCCATAATAACTGTATGACCACTTTCAGATTCACCTAAAAACATCATGCCATCAACCCATTTAACACGCACATCCATTAAACAACACCTTAATTATTTGAAAAAAAACTTAGATTAGCATACATTGATGCAAAGCAAACGGCTCTTTTTAGCCCAAATCTAATAACTCACACTGAAGAATCCAAAATGCTCATTAACACACTGACTTCTTTATTCGCCTACACTTCACTTATTAATCCTTTGGAAGCAAGTATTATCTTGCTGATAACAGCTAATATTATTTATATATTAACGTCTAATCGCAAACCTGATGATGAACCTTCTATCAGCATAACTAAGCCTCAATTTAATATTTATATGTATTTACAAGAGACATGGCTGGGAAAGGAATCATTACTACGTGCTTGCATGCCATTTTTTATTATTTTTAACAGCAGCTTATTTTATGCCGATTACCGTGCAATTAATGGCAGCTATACAATTGAAAGTTGGCTGACCATTCTCATTATTTTGGCACTCCCTACTCTGTGGTGGACTATTTCTGTCTGGCGATGTTCCGTGCATGCAAGTCGACTATGGGCTACTACTGCTCGATTCGTCACTATAGTCGTTGCATATGAGTACTGCTTACGGATAGCTATTGCAAAATATTACCCAGAAATTTTTTTCAACTGCCAACAGCTTATTATGGAATTTGGAGATTGTTTCTAATTAAATTCTCATTCCTAAGCATACAAACTCAACAAACCTTTACTAGCCACTGCACGACCTTGGGTGATTTCTTCGGCAATATCATTTACCTCCAACTCCCCAGCTTCTTGCGCTAATGAACTGTTGCCATTGTTTTGTTTACGATCCTGTAAAGCATCCTGCATTGCCTGACGGGCATTGCCTTGGTCTTGCCCTTGCTGTGAGACACTAGCTTCTGCCAAAGTGACTTGCTGAGCGCCCAACATATCTTTTAATTTTGGCAATGCTGCTTCAATCGCTTCACGTACGCCTGCATTCTGCGCATTAAACAAGATACTCGCTTGCTGGTCTTTATCAATATTAATCTGAATAGAAATAGGCCCTAAATGCTGAGGATTAAGTCTAAGTTCAGCTGATGGAATCGTTTTATTGTGCATCCAAATAATGCGTTCATTAAATTCCTGCTTCCACTCTGGATGGTTGAAGGCTTTAGTCATCGCTGGCAACTCTTGTTTTGATGCTGTATTTTCAACTTGGCGACTCAAAGTACTCAAGTCTGCTGTAGAGAATTTCTGCCCAGCTTGTTCACCTAGCGCCTGGGTTGCAGTAGTCGATAAATCAGCCGCTTTTGCGGATATTTTATCGACTACCGTATCCATTAGATTACTACTGGTATGCAGTAAATTGTTTGGTCCCGCTTTAGGGCCTAAGCCTTCATTTATTTCAGCATCAGCAAGTGCTATTTGTACAGCAGAAACCTTTTCTTGACTCACTGGCTCCTGCCTTAACATTTGTGGTAACACAGAGGCAACATTTTCAGAGACTAATTTAATATCAGCTACATGACTATTTAGTTGAGGGGGAGTTATAAAATTAGCAACTGCTAATAACTCCTCATCAATAGTATCTTCCAAGCTATTAACGACAGGCTGTGAATCTAACTGAGCAGTAGCGCCTTTGACAACAGAAGTGTTAATTAAAACCTCTGTAGATAAATTAATAGCTAATGCTGAATCAGTACTGGAAGTATCAACTGGCTGCTCTGGCATGGGAAACTCAAGAACATCTGTTACTTCTTGTAAAATATTACCCTCTACAGGGGGAATGCCTACTTGCTCACCTAGTAATTCAATAACTGGAGTAGGTGTTACATTTGTATCAACCTCAGCCACAGTACCCACTAAATTTTGCAAAACAACATTTGCTTGCGCATCAACTGAATCTAGGCCACCTAATATATCTTGCAATGCAGCCATCGTTTCATCAAGATTAATATCCTGCATCTGCCTATTTTTTTGAATGCTTGGCAATGATCCACCGAGTAATGCGGCAACATTCTGCCTATCTTGCTCACCTAATAAACCTACAATTTTATCTAATGCCGAGCTTGGATCTTGCGCTGTACTTCCTTCAACAACTTGAGCATGCTCTTGTTTATGCATCTGCGTCGCAAAAGAAGCTAAAAAATCAGCACCTGACTCGCCTTGCCCAGTACTATTAGCAATAAGTCCTTCAGTTTCATTACCTGCCGCAATGGCTGACACACCATTTAAAATACTAGCATTCATGTCCTGCTCCTCTTGTTACCAAAATATTCAATATGCTCTTATAGTAATAACTAAGCACTATTTATGCCATTATTAACCGAACTACGACCTGCCCGCTCATCTTGCTCTAACTGTTCTTTTTTTTCTACTTCTTTTAATTCACTCGTTCGCGCACTAGTTTGCACCTTTTGCATATTTTTCGTAATCATATGCGCCAATTCCCAATTTTTTCTTAAACTTGCAATTTCCTGTTCAATGTTGACTAATAATTGCTCCTCACTGACAACTGCTTTATCCATTTTTTCCATAAAAGCACGAAATTCCATCAGCCTGACCACAGAGACACCCTTTTTAAGGGTTTGCTCATTTTTCTGTAAATAATCTTGTTGGTAATCCTTTAAGTTTTTTAATTGTAGTTCTTTTTGTTGTTTGTTGTTTTGCGCCACACCCAAAGCATCTAAATATTTTTTTTCTTGATTGGCTTTTAAATCAACAATAACTTGTAAACGTTGCGACCTTTTCATCTATTTTTATTTTGCTAATAAAATATCTAATTCACTTAAACTGCGACTTAAATCTACCGCCTCAAACATACTTTGTTGTAAATACTCAAGAATAGCAGCATTCTTAGCGATGGCCTCATCAATACGCGGATCGGAACCTGGTTGATAAGCCCCCACACTGATTAAATCTTTATTTTGTTGATACAGAGAATACAAGCGGCGCAACTCACGGGCTTGATTCATATGCTGCTCATCAACCACATCTGGCATGACTCGACTAATAGAAGCCTCTATATCAATCGCAGGAAAATGCCCTGCTTCTGCCAAACTTCTTGATAACACAATATGTCCATCCAAAACCCCACGCGCAGAGTCGGCGACCGGGTCATTATTGTCGTCACCTTCAGTTAAAACGGTATAAAACGCAGTAATGGAACCACCACCTTCATCGGCATTACCTGCGCGCTCAACCAAACTGGGCAATTTAGCAAAAACAGAAGGTGGGTAACCTTTGGTAGCAGGCGGCTCATCAATGGCCAAGGCAATTTCACGATGCGCCTGTGCAAAGCGTGTTAAGGAGTCCATTAATAACAGCACATCCAAGCCTTGATCACGAAAAAACTCTGCAATACTGGTTGCTAACATAGCACCATGCACGCGCATCAGGGGCGAATCATCAGCAGGCGTTGCCACAACCACAGCACGCGCCATCCCTTCTTCACCTAAAATCTTTAAAACGAATTCATTAACCTCTCGTCCCCGCTCACCGATCAGCCCAACGACCACGACATCAGCGCTAGTAAACTTGGTCATCATACCCAGCAGTACACTTTTACCAACCCCGGTACCAGCAAATAAGCCCATACGTTGCCCGCGCCCAACACTGAGTATCGAATTAATCGCCCTAATACCCACATCCAAAGTGTCCCGTATGGGCTTACGCGTTAGCGGATTGATCGCCGTACCAGATAAAGAATATTTTGCTTCCGTTTTTAAAGGGCCTTTATCATCTAAGGGCTTACCTGCACCATCCAAAACGCGACCGAGTAAGCCAAAACCCACTTTAGCCAAACTATTGCTCCCTAATGGAATAACTCGACAGCCTGGTTCTAAGCCATAAGGGTTACCAGAGGGCATTAAAAAAATGCGATCACCTGAAAACCCTACCACCTCAGCTTCAATAAACTTACCTGCTTTGCTTTCTACTTTACACCTAGAGCCAATCGCTGCTCGACAGCCTACCGCCTCTAAGGTCAAACCAACCATACGCGAAAGCTGCCCCTCCACCACCAATTCAGGCACAATCTCAGCACGCTGTAAATAAGGCGCAAGTTGTGCCAACCATTTATTGTTACGATTTGCATCCGGAATGGTAGAAGCACTCATTCTGGCTCTCCTTGCCGTTCATCGCCTAAAATGGTCGCAATAATAGTCGCCAGTTTATTTTCTACAGTCGCATCAATATTAGAAGTGTCCGTAGTCACCAAGCAACCACCTCGTGTTAATAACGGATCTTCATTAAGTGCCCAAGCAGGTGCATCTTCATCCAAAGACATTGCTTCTCGAACCATGGCTGCATCATCAGGGTGTAAAGATAAGGTTATTTTTTGTCTGGCAACCGGCAATGCTTTGACGGCTTCTTTGACCACAGCAATAATTTGTCCCGAATCAATTTTTAATTCTCGGCGTACGATTTGTTTAGCAATCATAACGGCCAACTGCACTAAAGAGTCTTCAACCCGCTCATCCAATTGCTCTAATGGCGCACTTAAAGACTCCAAGATTGCAATAAAGCGTATGACTTGTTCTTGTAATAAATGTTTATTCTCAGCGTAGCCTTGCTCTAGGCCTTCCGCCTTACCCTCTTTACTGCCTAACTCTTTGCCTTCTGTAAAACCAGCGCTATAACCTGCTTCCTTACCTTTAGCAAAAGCTTCTTGGTAAGCCTGGTTTTGCATAGCTTCAATTTCATCGACAGTCAAAATAGGTGAAGAAGTATCTTCTAGCGCTATATCTTCTGATTTAGCACCGGAAACATCAGGTGCATCCCATAAACTTAGTGCATCTAACTCATCATCAGAAAAAAAACGGCCTTTAGACGAGTTCATCACCACCGCCACTACCTAAAGCAATTTCTCCTGAATCAGCTAATTTCCTAGCAATACTTAAAATATCTTTTTGGGATTGCTCTACTTCACTTAATTTAGTCGGAGGAGCCGCTTCCAAATCATCACGTAACATTTCAGCCGCACGTTTTGACATATTGCCAAAAATTTTCTCTTTTAGGCCATCTTCGACACCACGTAATGCCAGTAACAGTTGATCAGTAGAAATTTCACGCATTAAAGTTTGAATACCACGATCATCAACCTCAATTAAATCAGCAAATACAAACATTTTATCTTGAATTTTTTGACTCAATTCCGCATTATTTTCACCCACTTCTTCCATCATGACTTCACTAATAGCACCATCAATAAAGTTCAAAATATTCGCGGCAGTATCAATACCACCAATAGCAGATGCTTGGGTATTATCACCACCGGTTAGTTGTTTTTCCATTATTTCATCCAGTTCACGCAATGCCGCAGGCTGTACCCCTTCAAGAGTCGCAATACGCATGAGTAAATCAGAACGCATATTTTCTGGCAATAAACTCAATACTTCTGCTGATTGGTCAGGATCTAATAAGGACAAAATAATAGCCACAATCTGCGGATGCTCCAAACGCACCAAATCAGCAATTGCACGAGCGTCCATCCATTTTAATTGATCAATTCCTTTACTATCACGGCCTAATAAAATGCGATCGATAACGGTGCCGGCCTTATCAGCGCCCAAAGCATTCGTCAGCATATCTCTGATATAGGCATCCGAATCCACACCCAAAGCAGTTTGACTTTTAATGGTCACGATAAACTCTTCCAGCACTCCGTCAACCATCTCATTAGTAATATTTGCTAAACCAGCCATGGTTGTCCCGATCAAATGCACTTCTTTAGGCCCCATATTTTTTAAGACGCTAGCCGCTCTTTCTTGTCCAAGAGTCAGCAGCAATAATGATGCTTTTTGTACTTGATCTAATTCAGCTTCTTCAGGCATCAGGTGTCACCCATGTTTTAATAATTTGTGCGACTAATTTAGGATCTTCATCGACTAACTTTTTCACATATTCCAAACGTTTTTCATAACTCTGAGGCGCTTCTAACAATAATAAATCCTCAGTTCCAGAAGTCAGTTCATAGTCGTCTTCACCAGATTGAACCGGCACAGCATTACCTTCCTCATCATAACGTACCGCAACCGGCACACCATTTTCATCCAAAATAGTTTCAATTTCTTGTGCAGGCTCTTCTTCCTCTTCCTTGGCAACCAAACCACGCATAGTCGGACGTAACACACCAAATAAGATAAACAAAACCACCAAAGCAGCCGCTAATTGCTTCATTAGGTCAATAAACCAAGCTTGTTCCCATAAAGGCTCTGCAGGTAACGCTTCCAAAGCATCAGGCACTCGAAAGGCAGCATTAGTTAAAACCACTTCATCACCACGGCGCATATCATAGCCAATGGCGCGCTTTACCAATTCAGTCAGACGATTAATATCCTCAGTAGAAAAAGGTAAGCTAGTCACCGAACCATCTGCAGCTAAAATCTGCTTATTATCAATCACGACCGCTACAGAAAGCCGACGTACTGCTCCCGAAGCCAAACGTGTATGAGTAATGGTTTTATCTAATTCATAATTCCGTGTTGATGTTTTACTGGAAGACGTTGGTATCGGTGCCTCTGCCTTAGCATCTCCCTCTACCGCTATTTCAGGCGCAACACCAGCAGGAGGAGGCTGATTAGATAAAGCGCCAGGAACGCCTTGAATGGGCGATAGAGTACTTAAGTCTTCAGTGATATGCACACTTCTAACCGAATCGACATCAGGACGAAAAGATTCCTGAGTTTGTTCAGTGACAGTAAAATCAACATCAGCTGAAATTTGCACACGCATACCTTCAGGTCCGACAATCGGCATTAAAATATTTTCAATACGCCCCATCAGGTGGTCTTCAATATCTTGTTTATACTTGAACTGTTTAGTACTTAAGGCTAAGTCAGAATTCGCATCCTTAGAGTTCAACAGGCGACCTTTTTGATCCACCACAGTTACTTCTGTAGACTCCATCATGGGGACACTGGCAGCAACTAAATGTACAATGGCTTCAACTTGACCTTTATCTAGCGCTCTACCACGATATAAATTAAGAATCACCGAAGCACTGGGCTTTTTTTGTTTACGAACAAACACGGATTGTTTGGGTAAGGCCAGTAAAACTCTGGCCGTTTTCACTGACTGAATAGTCATCACAGTACGCGCTATTTCGCCTTCCAAAGCGCGTTGAAAACGCATCTTTTCAACATTTTTACTGGTCGCAAAGCTACTTTCTTTATCTAATAACTCATAACCTAAACTATCACTGTGTGGTAAACCTTCAGCCGCTAATTTTAGTTTAACAGCGCGGGCTTTACCTGCAGTGACCATAATTGCGCCAGTATGTTCATCAACCTTATAAGCAACATCTAACTGCTCTAATGCTGCTAAAATTTCCGAGGCATCTTGTTCACCTAAGCTTGGAAATAATAAATCATACGTGGGAGCTTGTGACCATAAAACGACTGCAACCCCAATAGCTACACTAAATGCCACCCCAAGCATCAAGCCAACTTGTTTGGCTATCGTTAATTCGGCAATGCCTTGTATCGCAGGATGCAATACCTTTTCTTCAGCAACTAATTCAGTATTCTCCTCCGTTTCAGTGCTGGCTAAATTATTAGTAGACTCTTGCTCACTCATATTATTTTATAGTGCCAATTACATTGGCATATTCATGACTTCCTTATAGGCATCAGTTAATTTATTACGCACTTGCACCATTGCCTGAAAAGAAACACTCGCTTTCTGCAAAGACACCATCACTTCCGCTAATCCAGCATCAGACTCACCTGTTTCAAAATCAGATGCCATTTTTTTGGCAACGTGTTGGGTTTCATTAACATTATCAATTGATTGTTTTAATAACGCAGCAAAATTACTATCGTTATCTACTTCGGCTGGTTTACTCGCAGCTTCCGTAGACATGGTGCGCATTTGCGCCAAAACCTGATTAACATTCATTTCACTCATTACATTACCCTGCTTTGCTGTATTGATATAGCAAACTTAATTTACATACAAAATAATAAGCATTTTTTAAGCCAAATTTTATTTGACTGCTATTTTAACATGGAATACAGACACCATCGTCTTTCATTCTGGCAATTTTATAGCGTAAGGTGCGCGGACTGATACCCAGTTTTTCCGCCGTCATTTTGCGGCTACCTTGCAAAGCCTCTAAAGTACTTAAAATAATTTTATCTTCGGCAGAGCGCAACCCGCAGCCTAAACTTTCTGCTTCTGATTCAGACACTTCAAGCTCTCTAGGCTCATCAGTAACAGTAATACTATCAGGTACTACTTCAACAAAAGTAGCCTCTTGCAGCATTTCTTCAAAAATTAAATCTTGCTCAGTAATTTGCATCCCTGATTGTAAAATCAAAGCACGTTGCACAATATTCTCTAATTCACGCACATTGCCAGGCCAATGGTAAGCCTGAAGCTTTTTAGACGCTTTGGCACTGAAAGACGGCAATTTATTACCCGTGAAACCATGACGTTGCAATAGATCATTTGCCAACGGCAAAATATCATCCACACGTTCCGCCAATGCAGGGATACTTAAAGGAAAAACATTTAAACGATAATATAAATCTTCACGAAATAAACCCTCTTGCATATGAGCCTTCAACTGACGATTAGTGGTCGCCAAAATTCTGACGTTTAATTTAATTTTACGCTGACTCCCCAAACGCTCTACTTCTTTTTCCTGAATAACCCGTAGTAATTTAGCCTGCAAAGCCAAATCCATTTCCGATATTTCATCTAATAATAAAGTCCCACCTTCTGCTTGCTCAAATTTACCTGGCATTGCTTGGGTAGCACCCGTAAATGCGCCTTTTTCATAACCAAACAACATGGACTCCATCATGGTTTCCGGAATGGCGGCACAATTAATGGCCACAAACGGACCTTGGTGATGCAAGGAGTGCTGATGTACAAATTGCGCCAACACCTCCTTACCCGTACCACTCGCCCCCTGTATTAATACAGTAACATCTGTTTGGGCGACTTTAGCCGCTAATTGGTATAAGCGCTGCATGGCACCATCAGCCACCACACGATCATTCGCTGCAACAGGATTTTGCTGCACCAATGCAGCGACTTTATCAACCAATGCACTGGCATCAAACGGCTTAATCAAATAATCAGAAGCACCCGCCTGAATGGCCTCTACTGCCTTGGGTACCGAGCCATAAGCAGTCATTAATAAAATAGGCGTATTGGTATATTGACTCTGCATATTATCCAGTAATTGCAACCCATCCATCACTGGCATTTGCACATCACTGACGACCAATTTAAAAGTATTTTTTGATAATTTCAGTAAAGCCTCAGTGCCATTACATGCAGACACTACTTGATACCCTTCAATTTCCAAGGTATCGCATAAGGCTTCACAAAGTGCGGCATCATCCTCAACCACTAATACATCATACTGCTTCATGCGCTTGCTCCCATAGAAAGGCTAGGCTCAAAAGCCGAGCTAATACACGGTAATATTATCTTAAATTCTGTGCCACCCCCTAACTGAGAATAACACTGCACACTGCCACCATGTGCTTTGACAACGCTATCAACGACCGCCAATCCTAACCCAGTGCCATTAACACGCGTGGTAAAAAATGGCTCAAAAATTCTTTGTAAATGCACAGCTTCAATACCAGATCCTGAATCTTTTATACTTAGCATAATGGATTGCTCATTATGGCGCACCACCGTAAGATAAAGCTGCCCCTTACCTTGCATGGCCTCAACAGCATTGCTCAATAAATTCATGATGATACCTTGCAATGCATGCTCATTACCATGCATTGCATCCACTGTACATTGGTTATCAATTGCTAACTGCACTTGGCCTTCAGTCACCGAATCGACTAAAGCATGCTCTACTTTTGCCAATAAACTTTGCAATGAAAACTCAGCCATTGTCAAACGACCTTCTTTAGCAAACACCAACATATCATTTACCTGCCGCTCTAAATAATGCAAGCGTTCCAAAATTTTCTTAGTAAATTTATCACGCTTATCCATCGCAACGGCAGGATTAGATAATTGCGAAGCATATAAGATAGCTGTTGATAAAGGTGTTCGCACTTGATGAGCCATACTCGCCACCATTTCTCCCATCGCAGACAAATGCTTTTGCTGATTCAGAGTCTCTTGCAAAGTGTTCATTTCACTGACATCACTCAAAACCACCACTTGTTCCTGAGTATCAGGCAAAGCACTACGCGCCACTGTCACCCGCAAACCATTTAATAACTGCCGCTCTAAAGGATTATCCAGTACTGCAATTAAACTACGTGCTGCTATCTCACTCCAAAGCTGACCAATTAAGGGTTCCCCTAAAAAGTTAATGGCTTGGGTATTACAATCCAGCACTCGGCTTTGTGCATCCAGAATAATAATGGCTGCAGGTAAAGCAGCCAATATTTGTTGCAAACGCACTGCCAATTTCTCATTTTCCAGCAATGTTTTGACACGCTCACTGCGCGCTGCCGCCAGTTCTTGATGTAATTTCTCTACCTGCTCTTCCAAGCCTTGATAAGAATTACTTAGATTTTGCGAGAGCTGATTAAAAAGGCGAAAGGCATCCGTCAATTGCTCTGCTTTCTGTGGCGAAGTAAAAGTTGTCATAAAACCGTCCTATTTGCTTGCTTTACAGAAGATAAAGCAAATAATGAGCCAGTTTTATTTTAATTTTACCATCAAAGAAACACTACCAATAATCAGGTATCATATCCCATAACTTTAACTCTATTTAATGCAACTTTAGGCTCAATCATTATTCCCTCCCATGAAAAAACAATTTGCTCAGCATACCCATATATATCTGGTTTTTTTACGAGTTTAATCATTACTTCAATTCTTGCTTTTAATATAGGCGAACGTAACCAAACCTATCGTGATAACCAATACCTACTCGCTAAAAAGTCTGTAACAGGGCTATCAAGCTCTATCAATCTATATATTAAAGGTTTGCGCAAACAGGTTTTTTTTACTAACAGACCAAGAGCAATCTTTAATCAACTACCTTGCTAGCAGGCACTGGGCTATAAGTATTCATCTAGATAGGCAAGATCAAAATTATTTGTTTA
>CAZXJK010000005.1:27238-29771 GCA_964640895.1 uncultured Methylomonas sp. | reverse complement strand
ACCAGTATATCGACCTAAGACTCTATAAAAATATTTTGCTGTATAGCATTCCTTTTATCGTGTTGTTCTTGTTTATTATTAGCAATATTAACATCAATATTGGTCTCATTATTGGGCTATTTTTAGTTTTAGTTGCTTTAAAAAATACCTCCACACGCATTGAACACACTCTTACAGCCATGATTAAATATGAAAAGTTATATTTAATCATTATGGGCATTGTGCATGGCATGACCAATTTAGGTGGCTCTTTGCTTACCGCATTAGTGCATGAACAAAACCAAGCCAAAAACAATACCCGCGTGACTGTAGCAATTTGCTATGCAACTTTTGCGGTATTTCAATTATTGACTTTATTTGTTATCGGCTATGATGGCGGTATGGCTTATACTGACAATATGCTGCTCTTACAAATTGCTGTAGTTATATTTTTGTTTACCGAAGAAAGCCTTTATACTTGGATAGATAACCAAAAATATCAACAACTATTTGCCTTTTTTCTTGCTGCATCAGGTATTTTGTTAGTACTAAAATCATTAAATTAAGGGACGAGGGGTTAATAATACCCGACAGTATGACGCAGGATTTTGGCTTCACAGTTGTGTTAGAAACACAGGCGCATAGCAAGCTACGTAACTGTGCTTCTAGCGCGACTGTGAAATCAAAAGACAAGTCAGACTCGGGTATTATTAAATTCTCGTTCCTTAGCTCTTTACAATAATAATAAACGGAGAAGATCATATGAATACCTCATTAAAGCGTATTGCCAATTACTTTCTGATTGGTGTATTTGCTTTTATTCCAGTCGTGGTCATTTTACAAATAGTACTATTTGTAAAAGAACTGATTTCTAGCTCTTTTCGGATTGTCTATGGTTATTCGGATAACTATTTACTGACTATTTTTATTTTTGCGATCAGCTTTTCACTCTTTACTTATGTAGGATACCGCTTAAGCAAAGCGGGGGGCTCTTGGATTATTATCTTGATCGACAGCATTGTTAACCGCATACCATTATTAAGTACGATCTATCGTGTCACTAAGAAAGTCGTCAATATGTTTTCAGGCCATGAGCAAAAAGATGCTCGCGAAGTGGTTTACACTGAATACCCTAAAGAGGATGTTTGGGTGCCTGCTTATGTCACTAATAAAGAAGATGATATGTATATCTTATTTATTCCAACATCACCTAACCCTACCTCTGGGTTTACCGTGCTGGTACATGAATCTAAAGTAGTTAAATCATCGATGAATATTGAGGAAGCAACTAGCTTTATTATTAGTGTAGGGGTAGATTTTAGTCATATAGAAGACCTACAAAAACTAAAAGCTAAAAAATCGCAATCATAGACTGATAGCCCAACAAGCCTATGAGCAATACCATAGAAACCATCAGCTTAAATAACCTGACTATCGCCCTAATTCCAGCGTTAGTTGTACTATTAATCTTTACCCGTTGGTCTCTTGGTATTGCTCAGCCAACCTATGCTTTAATTAGAATGCTGACCCAATTACTATTGGTTGGCTACGCTTTATCGTATATATTCGCATCACAAAGTAGCGAACTCATTTTATTGATTTTATTGATTATGTGTTTGGCCTCCAGCTGGATTGCTTTGGGCTCCATTACGCAACAACGAGTCCGCTTATTCAAATATGCATTTCTGGCTATTTTTCTTGGCGGCGGCCTGACCCTTGCTTTAATTACGCAAGGCACCCTACATCTTTCTCCTTGGTATGCACCACACTATATGGTTCCCATAGCAGGTATGGTCTTTGCCAATTCAATGAATAGTGTCAGCTTGGCTGCTGAGCGCTTGCATTCTGAATTTCAAAATAACGCTGACTATACGCTGGCTCGTAATACCGCTTTTCATGCCGCTATGATTCCTGTGATTAATTCACTGTTTGCAGTGGGCTTAGTCTCTTTACCTGGTATGATGACAGGGCAAATTCTATCAGGTATTTCCCCCTTCGTAGCCGCACGCTATCAGATTATGGTAATGGCTATGATTTTTGGTTCCTCAGGTTTATCAACAGCAATCTACCTGAGCTTTGTTAAATCCATTTATTTAAAACCAAATTCATGAGCTTTAAAGAAGCGTTTTCCTTAACTAATATCCCTGCATTTCAGTTACACATAGAAAAACACAAACAGATTTTGCAAATTATATTATCTGCCAGCCCTACCAAGTTGCACCCACATATAAAAGATTGCGTTCTCAATAACCATAGCTTGATGGTATATGTTAGCTCTGCTGTCTGGGCATCGCAGTTACGCTTTTACAGTAAACCTATAAAAGATGCCGTTAATGCCAGTAATAAGGGAAAAATCAGACAAATCAGAATAAGAGTACTTCCCCCTAGCCCATATGAAAAAGAAAGCAAACCCAATACGAATATTCCATCGCAAGATAATATTGCATTAATCAAAAGTAGTGCTGCCGCCCTTGAAGAGAGCAAGCTGAAAACTGCGCTATTGCATTTAAGTAGTACGTTACAAAAGCAGCACAGCTAATAAAGCTTTTAGTTA
>CAZXJK010000005.1:1778-27138 GCA_964640895.1 uncultured Methylomonas sp. | reverse complement strand
CTTGGTTTTCTGCTGAGCGCATAAAGTGAATAGGAGCATCCTCCTCATTGTCAAAAGTCACTTTTTCCCAAGCATCAGGATTTGCCATTAATGCGCGCAGCAATTGATTATTTAAACCATGTCCTGATTTATACCCTTGGTATTCACCGATCAAACTATGCCCCAGTAAATACAAATCACCAATCGCATCCAACATTTTATGCTTTACGAACTCATCAGCATAACGTAGGCCACCTTCATTGATAATCTTATCATCATCAATAACAATCGCATTATCTAGACTCCCCCCCAATGCCAAGTTATTTTCTCTTAAGAATTCAATATCTTTCATGAAACCAAAGGTACGCGCACGACTGACTTCTCTAACAAAAGTAGTCGATGAAAAATCCATAGTGGCAGTTTTAACATTATCTGCAAAAGCAGGGTGCTCAAAATCAATCGTAAAGGTTACTTTAAAACCGTCCATAGGCTGAAATGCGGCCCATTTATCACCTTCCGTTACTTTGACTTCACGTTTAATCTTTATATATTGTTTAGGCGCATCCTGTTCTTGCACACCAGCAGACTGAATCAGGAAGACAAAAGGCCCTGCACTACCATCCATAATAGGCACTTCAGCAGCAGAAACGTCAACTACAGCATTATCAATTCCAAGCCCAGCCATAGCAGATAATAAGTGTTCAATAGTTGAAATCTTTACATCACCAGCGACTAATGTCGTCGATAAAGTAGTCTCTCCAACATTATGTGGAATCGCATCAATAGTGACGGGTTCTGCCAAGTCCACTCGTCTGAATTTAATCCCCGTATTAGCGGGCGCAGGGTGCAAGGTCAAATAAATCTTGTCGCCAGTGTGCAAGCCAACGCCAGTTGCTCTAATCGTGTTTTTTAAAGTTCTTTGTTTAATCATTTGCTCTTACCTAAAATGCGCAACTTACATTAATTTTTATTTGAAGGACTGAAGGTTTTATAAGACCAGTCAGACTCGGATATTATTGAATTCTCGTTCCTTAGTAAGTCTCATGCTCGCCAAGGCAGTGAAGTATACAGTAATTAATTCTATCAAAAAACCATAATTACTAGTACTAACCGTACAAACTAGCGACATAATATCCAACCTTATTACTTATGTGGAGTATAGACAAATACTCTGCTTACAAAACAGTGAAAAATGCTTGAGTACAAAAAAATAAAGCCCACAGAGTTTATATTAAAACATCTGTGAGCTTTATTAGCCTAAAACGATATATGCTTCAAAACACTAGATTCCTTAGTGTCATCACGAATATTTAATTAATCAGCTTGGCGTCTTAAAAAAGCTGGAATATCTAAATACTCCATATCTCCGTTAGTTTTTGACTGCACCCCAAATCGTGTTTCTCTGTTTTCATTGGCATTTTTACGCCCAATGGCAGGTTCATCCAAACTAGAGTAATCATTTCCCCCAACAGTAACAGCGGCAGGCACAAGTTTGACTGGTCTACTCACTTCTTTTTTCCCACTTCCCATGCCTGTTGCTACCACAGTGACTTTAATTTCATCGCCTAATGTATCATCTTTGGCCATTCCAATTTTCACAACTGCATCATCAGATGCAAAAGCATGTACGATATTACCTACTTCATCAAACTCAGAAATGCCCATTTCTGCTGCTGAAATATTGACTAAAATACCACGCGCACCTTGTAAATCAATATCATCCAAAAGAGGGCAAGCAATTGCTTTTTCTGCCGCTTCTCTGGCTCTATTATCACCACTAGCCGCGCCAGTACCCATAATAGCAGCGCCCATGCCAGACATAACAGTTTTCACATCTGCAAAGTCAACATTAATTAGCCCTGGATGAGTAATTAACTCAGTAATCCCCTGTACTGCATCTAGAAGCACATCATTAGCAGCACCAAACGCATTATCAATAGTCACGTTACCACCTAGTACAGGCAATAATTTTTGATTAGGAATAATAATAAGTGAATCAACATATTTTTCTAATTCAGCAATACCTTCTTCCGCAACTTCTGTTTTAAGCTTACCTTCAAAATCAAAAGGCTTAGTCACCACAGCAACTGTTAAAATATTCAGCTCTTTAGCGATTGCAGCAATCACTGGAATAGCACCAGTACCTGTGCCACCACCCATGCCCGCTGTTAAAAAGATCATATTCGCACCTTCGACTACATCACGAATCAAATCTTTATTTTCTTCCGCAGCCTGCTTACCAACATCAGGGTTAGTGCCTGCTCCCAAACCTTTTGTTAACTCAGCTCCCAATTGGATAATAGTATCCACATCCAGTCGGCGCAATGCTTGTGCATCAGTATTTGCACAAACAAACTCAACACCATCAATATGACTATTTACCATATGATTAACGGCATTACCGCCACCGCCACCTACACCTATCACTTTAATGACAGCATTTTCTAATCCCAAATCCATTAACTCATATTTCATGATGACTGCCCCATTTAACCCTATAAACAATATTTAAAAATTATTTTGAAACCAACGCTTCATTCTGGCAAATAACCCTTCGCCCGTCTCTGATAAGTGTTCGCCACTTAATAAATGATCTCTACCATATAATAATAAACCTACCCCAGTTGAATGTATCGGGTTTTGTACTACATCAGTTAGCCCCGATACATGCTGGGGAATTCCTAGCCGTACAGGCATATGGAATATCTCTTCTGCTAACTCAATCAATCCTGTTATCTTAGAGCTGCCGCCTGTTAAAACGATACCAGCAGCAATCAACCCTTCATAGCCACTACGTCGCAATTCTGCCTGCACCAATAACATTAATTCCTCATAGCGAGGTTCAATTATTTCTGCCAAATTCTGTTTTGAAATGTGACGTGGAGGCCGGTCACCAATACTAGGCACCTCAATCATCTCTTCCGCATCCGCTAATTGCGTTAATGCATATCCGTGCAAACGTTTTATCTCTTCAGCACTTTGTGTCGGAGTACGCAAGGCAACTGCAACATCATTGGTGACTTGATCTCCCGCAATGGGTATCACTGCCGTATGCTTGATCGCCCCTTGTGAAAAAACCGCAATATCAGTAGTCCCTCCGCCTATATCAATTAAACAAACACCCAATTCTTTTTCATCCTCCGTTAATACCGACCCACAGGATGCCAACTGCTCTAACACAATATCATCAACATCCAAATCGCAGCGCCGTATACACTTAATAATATTCTGTGCAGCACTAACACTGCCTGTCACCATATGTACTTTCGCTTCCAGCCGTATTCCCGACATGCCCACAGGCTCTTTAATCCCCGCCTGTAAATCAATAATAAATTCTTGCGGCAAAATATGAATGATTTTTTGATCAGCTGGAATAGCAACAGCCCGAGCTGAGTCTATTACCCGGTCAATATCATATTGCGAGACTTCCTTATCTTTAATAGCCACAATACCATGCGAATTTAAGCTTTTTATATGACTACCTGCTATCCCTGCATAAACTGAGGTAATATCACAACCCGCCATTAACTCAGCCTCTTCAACTGCTCGTTGAATAGAGTTGACAGTTGCTTCCAGATTAATTACCACCCCTTTTTTTAAGCCACGCGATGGTGTAGAACCAATCCCAATAACTTCAACATCACCACTTTCATTAATTTCTCCAACGATAGCAGCGACTTTAGAGGTGCCAATATCCAAGCCTACAATTACATTACGCTCACTTTGTTTTGCCATTACTTTTGCCTTTAATACTTCTTCTTTAAGAACGAGATTTTTCTCGGACTCTATACTCATTCTTAGGGTTAAGGGTGAAACTAAGCGACGAGAATTCAACAACTACCACTCTATCTCTACTCCTTCCCGCCATCGAACTGTAAATCCATTAGGGTAACGCATATCAATATAAGCCATTTTACTGACTAATTCAGTGCCTGCTATTGTTAATGCTTGCATCAACAATGTAAATTTTTCCAATGGCTGTAAACGCCCTAATTGTATGGTCATACCATTTTCCATACGTAACAACCAAGAGTGCCGCTCACTGACATTAAACTCGGTCAAATACCAGCCTTGATCTTTTAAAGTAACCCCTAGCCCCTGCATCACTTCTAATAACTGGTGCCTTTGTGCCCGTGGCGCATACAGCACCGGTAATATCTGAAACTTATCTAAATTTAATGGCTTAAAAATATCACCTTGTCGATTCAGTAATCCATCTGCTTGCCAGCGTATAACAGGCTTTTGCTCATAAATTCTAAGCTTAATACGATTAGGCCACTCCCTTTCTACCTGTACTTTTTCAGCCCAAGGTAGTCGCATTATTGCTTCTCGGATTAACTGTAAATCAACCCCAAAATATCCTATCTGTACCAATGGGCCAATCTGTGCGGCTATATCTTCTTTACTAATATATTGAAATTCACCCTCTACTCGCACATGTTGTATCGGCTGAAACGCCCCTATACTTTGCTTCAAACTAGGCCCAAAAAACAACGTTATTATTATAAATAAAAAGGCCCCTGCTATCTGCGTTTGGGTTCGCACTTCAGTCATTGCAAACTAGTTTCCAAAATATCCCATACCAGTGCATCAAAATCTAACCCAGCCTGTTTTGCAGCCATCGGCACCAAACTATGATCTGTCATACCAGGCACGGTATTGACTTCAATTAATTGTACTTGTTCATCTTGGTCAATAAAAACATCAACCCTGCCCCAGCCAGTCACACCTATTATGCGACAAGCCTCTAATGCCAGTTCTGCCAGTTGTTTTTCAAGCGCACCAGTCAACCCTGCAGGACAATAGTATTGCGTTGTGGTCGCACGATACTTAGCATCAAAGTCATAAAAAGTATGAGGTGTTGCTAAGCGAATAACAGGTAAAGCTTTATTTGCTAATACTGCCACCGTATATTCTTGACCTTGCACCCAAGCTTCAGCGAAAACATCACACTGATACTGCGCAGCATCTTGCCATGCAACAAGCAGTTGTTCTCTGTTTTCCGCTCGACTCATCCCCAAACTTGAACCTTCCAAAACCGGTTTAACAATGACTGGAAAACCTAATTCATCTATACAGCGCTCTATATCGGTGGCACTCTGCAACAGCACCCACTTAGGTGTCGTTAACCCCGCACCTTGCCAACATAATTTTGTGCGCAATTTATCCATACTTAACGCAGAAGCTAATACCCCACTGCCAGTATAAGGGATTGCTAAGGTATCTAACACTGCCTGCAATTCACCATCCTCACCACCACGTCCATGTATTATATTAAACACACGGTCAATATGGGAATCTTTTATTGCTGCAAATATATTCGTCCCTACATCAATAGCAACCGCATCAACATTAGACCGTAAAAGTGCCTGATAAACAGCTTGCCCGCTATCAAGTGATATTTCACGCTCTGCGGCGACACCCCCCATTAATACCCCTACACGTCCGAAGTCTTTGGCATCACTCATCATGCAAGTATCTCACCAACAATACAGACCTCTGTTTGTAACTTAATACCTTGTCGTTTATCGACAGTTTGCTGCACATACTCAATTAGCTGTTCTATATCTTGAGCCGTTGCCTCTCCCGTATTGACAATAAAGTTTGCATGTTTGTGCGATACTTGAGCCCCTCCAATTGCATAACCCTTTAGTCCGGACACCTCAATCAATCTAGCCGCATAATCATGCTTAGGATTCTTAAAGACCGAGCCACAAGTTGGCTGATTAGTTGGCTGACTTGCAGAGCGTTGTGCTAATAATTTCTTTATTTTCTGTTGTACTTCTTGGCTATCACCCTGTTTTAACCTTAAATTTGCCGAAAGAATACAATCATTATGCAAGCCTTCTACATGCCGGTAAGCAACAATAAATTCATTACTGGCATGTTGTACCAGCTCACCACCCGCCGAGATTGTTTCTATGCTTGCAATTAGCCGCCAAGTTTCACCGCCAAATGCCCCAGCATTCATTTTTATTGCACCACCCATAGTACCTGGGATTCCTGCCAAAAATTCAGCTCCAACCAGTCCATTTTTAGCACAAAACCGAGCAACATGAGCACAAGGTACGCCACATTCAACATAAATATGATCATTGCCCAGCAAAGTCAATTCTTTCAGTTTGCCACGGGTGTTTACTACAGTACCTGTAATCCCTCCATCACGCACCAATAAATTGCTACCCAAACCCAACCAAAATACCTGCTCATTTTTGGATAAGCTAGTAATAAATTGTATCAAGTCATGCTTATCTGCAGGAATATACACCTGCTCTGCAGCTCCCCCTACTCGCCAACTGGTATATTTGGCTAATTTTTCATCCGCTAATAACTGCCCATGCAAAGCACTGCTATTCACCTTAGTCATTCTGCTATCAAGCCTGATAGCTGTTGTGATAATTGCGTCGCAATGTGACCAACGTTACCTGCCCCCATTGTTAACAAAACATCACCAGGCTTAATAATTCCCATTAAAATAGGTGCCAAGTCATCAGTATCTTCAACAAAAATTGGATCTGACTGACCACGCGCACGAATTGCACGAATTAACGCGCGACTATCAGCACCTATAATAGGGGCTTCCCCCGCCGAATAAACATCTAATAGCACCAAAACATCGACCGTTGATAAAATATTAACAAAATCTTCAAAAAGATCACGCGTTCTTGAATAACGATGCGGTTGAAAAATAACCACCGAACGTTTTTCTGGCCATGCTTGCTGTAATGCCTCTAACGTAGCTGCAACTTCTTTCGGGTGATGTCCATAGTCATCTACAAAAGTGAGTGTTCCACCTGCAAAATCAACTTCGCCATTGAGCTGGAAGCGTCGACCTACCCCTTTAAATTCAGCCAAACTTTTAATAATGGCATCATCAGCAATATTTAATTCAGTCGCAATGGTAATCGCCGCCAATGCATTCAGCATATTATGCCAACCTGGCATATTCAAAGTGACGGTTATATCCTTATGTTCATCCCAACGCTGTACCGTAAAAGTTGTACACAAGCCTTGTTGCTTAACATTAACAGCCCGAATATCAGCTTCTTCTCGTGCACCATAAGTACGAATTGGCTTAGAAATATGCTCCAAGACTTCACGTACGCCTGGATCATCAACACACATCACTGTTAACCCATAAAAAGGCACATGATGTAAAAATTCTATAAAGGTATCTTTTAAACGACTATAGCTACCTCCGTAAGTCTCCATATGATCTTGATCAATATTGGTCACCACCGCCATCATCGGCTGCAAGTGCAAAAAAGACGCATCACTTTCATCTGCTTCAGCCACTAAATACTGACCTTTACCTAACTGTGCATTAGTACCTGCACTGTTCAAGCGCCCACCAATCACAAAGGTTGGATCTAACCCAGCCTCAGCTAAAATACTCGCAGCCAAACTGGTTGTTGTGGTTTTTCCATGTGTTCCTGCAACAGCAATACCAAAGCGAAAACGCATTAATTCCGCTAACATCTCTGCACGTGGAATGACAGGGATACGGTTTTCATAAGCACGTTTAACTTCAACATTTTTCTTGTTAACAGCGGTTGATGTCACAACCACATCAACATCTGCTACATTTTTTTCATCATGCCCCATAAAAATAGTGACACCCGCATTACTTAAGCGTTCAGTCACAGGGCTCTGCTTAATATCAGAGCCTGACACCTGATAACCTAAATGTGCCAATACTTCTGCAATACCGCTCATTCCTGTACCACCCACACCGACAAAGTGAATACGTTGAATATCTCCTAACGGCTGACGTACAATAAAATCCTCTGAAACCTTCATGCTGCCTCCAACATACATTGCTCGGCAACAAGCTGTGTTGCATCTAATTTTGCACTTTGTTGTGCCGCTTGCGCCATAGCATCCAAACGAGTCACACACAGTTTAATTTGCGCACATAATAATTCAGCCGTTAACTGCTGTTGTGCAATCATGACTCCCGCACCTGCTGCCACTAAATATTGAGCATTAGCTGTTTGGTGATCATCAATCGCATACGGATAAGGCACAAAAATCGCAGGCACACCCATCGCAGCCACTTCACTCACTGTCATTGCCCCCGCACGGCAAATCACTATATCGGCCCAATGATAAGCCTCCACCACATCCTCGATAAAAGTAACCACGCTTGCGTTGATAGCTTTATCAACATACGCTTGACTTACCTGTTGCTGCATCTTGACACCAGTCTGGTGCCTAACCTCAACATGCTCTAGTAAGCTTAGTGCTTCAGGCAACACCTCGTTTAAACGTTGCGCCCCTAAGCTTCCCCCCATTACTAATATATGTAATTCAGCCTGGCTTTTATTTGCCTGCCAAGCATGTTGAGCAGTAAAGGCCATACGTAATGGATTGCCTGTATAAATGGCACGCTTGTTAACGGCAAAACTATCAGGAAAAGCCTCCAATACCTTATTAGCCATGCTTGCCAACAACCGGTTAGTGGTACCTGGAATTCTGTTTTGCTCATGAATTACCAGTGGAATTCTCATTAACTTTGCCAACAAACCTCCAGGACCTGCCACAAAACCGCCCATCCCCAGCACTACATCGGGCTGTCTTTTTTGTAAAACTTTTCTTGCTTGCCAACATGCCCGTATCAACATGATCGGCATTTTTATTAATGCAAATGTCCCTTTGCCACGTAAACCTTGTACCGCCATATAATCTATTTCAATATTATTAGCTGGAATAACTTGGCTTTCCATACCCTTTTCTGTACCCAGCCAACTCACTTGCCAACCTTGTGAGCGCAAATGCTGCGCGACGGCCAAAGCAGGAAACACATGTCCGCCAGTACCACCTGCCATAATGACAATACGCTTACTCATGTTCTTTTGCCTTATGCAATTGCAGGACCATCATTTCGCTATGCACCCGATAAAGTATTGCCATCGCCGCACACATCACAATCATACTGCCGCCACCGTAACTCATAAAAGGTAAAGTAAGCCCTTTGGTAGGCAATACCCCCATATTCACTCCCATATTGACAAAGGACTGAAATGCAAACCAAATCCCAAGGCCATAAGCAATAAAAGCTGCAAAATTTTCCCCCAACTGCTCTGCCATTAAGCCAATAACAAATGCCCGCCATACGATAATGGCAAATAAAACAATAATACTTAGTACACCTATCAAACCTGTTTCTTCAGCAATGACTGAAAATAAAAAATCAGTATGAGCTTCGGGTAGGTAAAACAGCTTCTGTATTCCACTGCCTAAACCAACACCATGCCACTCACCACGCCCAAATGCGATTAACGCCTGCACTAACTGAAAACTTTTACCAAAGGGGTCATCCCATGGATGCAAAAAACTGGTCACACGTGCAGTACGGTACTCTGAAGAGAGAATGGCAAACACGCCTGCTACAATCACCCCAACAATAAGAATAATAAATTGTTGCAAGCGAGCACCACTCAAGAACATCACGCCCATAGCAATCGTTAAAATAACTACTGCTGAACCCATATCTGGCTCCAGCAACAACAAGCCGCTAGCAGCAGACAAAAGTAATAATGGCTTTACTAAGCCATACACAGACTCTTTAACAAAGTCATGATGCCGAGTAACAAAGCCCGCCATATAAATCACAACAACTAATTTCATCACTTCTGAAACTTGAATACGTACCCCAAATAATGATAACCAGCGCATGCTGCCATTTACTTTTATACCTACTTGCGGAATCAATACCACCACTAATAAGCTCAAAGCCACCAAAAACAAAACTTGCCCAGATTTTTCCCAAAAATCTATGGGTATAAAACAAATTCCTGCACCAATAATGACACCTAAAATAATGTGTATTAATTGCTTAACAGGGTAATAAAATAACTGCTTTTCCAATGCTACACTAAGGTGTAAAGAGGTTGATGACACCATAAGAAACCCAAAGCTAAGTAGCGCAATGGTTGCCAATACCAAGACTTTGTCAAAATAAATATGAGTCGTTATTAGCTTTTCTAAATGCACATTTAGGTTCACTTAACTAAAGCCTGTACTTGGCTTGCAAAAAACTTACCACGCTCTTGATAATTAGCAAACTGATCTAAACTTGCACAGGCGGGTGATAACAATACGGTATCACCTGGCTCAGCAATTTTAACGGCTTTTTTAACCGCTTTTTTTAAACTCCCTGCATCATATACCGTAATCGCATCATGCATGACTTGTTTAATTAAAGCACCATCTTTACCAATCAATAATAGGGCTTTTACTTTTTCAGTCACCATAGGCACCAACTCTTGCATATCAGCCCCTTTACAGTCTCCACCAGCAATTAATACCACATTGGATTTTTTAAAACCCTGTAGTGCCGCAATGCAAGCACCGATATTAGTTGCCTTAGAATCATTGACCCATTGCACACCATTAATATCTGCTACCAATTGCATGCGGTGCTTTAAGCCTTTATAGCTACGTAATGCAGTACACATAGCCATTTCTGATAAACCGATGACGGTACCTAGTGCCAACGCAGCTAAAGCATTAGCCTGATTATGAGTACCTACAACTTTTAGCTCATTGACTCCCAAAATTGCTCGCCCATGTACTGCCAAAAAGTCACCCTTAGGCGTAGCAAGCACGCTATAGTCTGCGCTTTTTTCTAAGCCAAAAGTGAGCATATCTCGCCCCTCTTCTGGCATTGCAACTACATAAGGGTCATCAACATTGATTAAAACCACGCCATCTCCAGCAAAAACCTTTTGTTTTTGTTCGGCATAAGCATCAATATCGACATAACGATCTAAATGATCCGCAGATACATTTAATACTGTTGCAGCCACGGCATTTAACTGGGTAGTTCGCTCCAGTTGAAAACTAGATAACTCTAAAATATAAACTTCCACAGCATCGTCTAACAAGTCTAGAGCAGGTGTACCAAGGTTACCGCCAACAGCCACACATTTACCTTCAGCTTTAGCCATCGCTCCCAACATCGTGGTTACAGTACTTTTACCATTAGAGCCAGTAATGGCCACAACAGGCACTTCGACTGAACACGCAAACAAATCAATATCACTTAAAGCTTGTATACCTTGCGCCAATGCTTGTTTAATCATCGGTTCGTCCATCGACACACCCGGACTTACAACAATATGGGTCGCTACATCGAATGCCATTTGATCAAATCCGCCTGTAAATACTGGAATGTCAGGCATTTCTGCTAATAAATCATCATTAAAGGGAGGCTTGTCTCGACTATCCACAATAGCAAACTGTAAGCCTAACTGACGTAAATAATAAGCAACTGATAGCCCCGTTTTACCAAGCCCGACTATCAGAACCTTAGCTGTTTCCCTATTAAGAGCAAAGCACTGTTCCAGTGTATTTAAAATAACGTCATTATTCATTTTCTATCTCAACTTTAATGTTGCCAAACCAACTAACACCAAGATAAAGGTAATAATCCAAAAACGCACAATAACTCGGGGCTCAGGCCAACCTTTTAATTCAAAATGATGGTGAATAGGCGCCATTCTAAAAATACGTTTTCCCGTTAATTTAAAGGAAGCAACTTGCATAATGACCGACACTGTCTCCATCACAAAAACGCCCCCCATTATCACCAGCACCAGCTCCTGCCTGACCAAAACGGCAACAATACCGAGTGCCGCACCTAAAGCCAGCGCACCTACATCCCCCATAAACACCATGGCTGGATAGGCGTTAAACCATAAAAAACCCAGCCCCGCTCCAACTAATGCTGCACAAAAAACAATCAACTCCCCTGCTTTAGGTATATACGGAATAGCCAAATACTCTGCAAACCTTATATGCCCCGTTAAATAGGCAAAAATAGCTAACGCACCTGCCACCATAACTGTTGGCAACACAGCCAATCCATCTAGGCCATCCGTTAAATTGACTGCATTACTGGTGCCCACAATGACAAAATAGGTCAACACGACATAAGTCCAGCCCATATCGATGATGATATCTTTAAAAAAAGGCACGATAAACTGAGTCTCTGCTGGGACTTCTGCTGCTTTAAATAAATAAATAGCGGCGGTCAAAGCAATCACAGATTGCCAAAAATATTTAGCACGTGCTGATAGGCCTGCACTATTTGCAAGTCTTACTTTTTTATAGTCATCAATAAAGCCGATCACACCGTAAGTCATAGTGACTAGTAGTGCGACCCAGATATAACTATTTTCCAAATCCGCCCAAAGCAAAGTACTGGTCGCGATACCTACCAGAATCAAAGTCCCCCCCATAGTGGGCGTGCCAGCCTTTTTAAAGTGGGTTTCAGGGCCATCGTCACGTACGCTTTGGCCAATATTATTATTGCTTAAGCGTCTAATCATTGTTGGCCCAACCAATAATGAAATAAGTAACGCAGTCAATGCACTTAAAATAGCGCGTAGTGTCAAGTATTGAAAGACGCTAAAACCAGATTCAATCTTGGCTAAATACTCAAATAAATACAGTAACATACTACTTTTCTACCTTAAGCAACAAAGCATTAACAACGCGTTCCATTTTTTGTGCTCTTGAACCTTTTACTAATAATACTGTTTCTGTAGTCATACTTTGCTGTAATGCCGATATTAAATTTTTATGGGTAGCAAAATGCTCTGCCCCCTTACCAAATGCTTGCACACTATGTTTAGCCATTACACCAATAGCAAATAACCGTGTTACCCCTGCTTGCTTAATAGCAACGCCCATATCATGATGTATTTGTTCGCTATCAGCACCTAATTCACCAAAATCCCCCAAAGCACACCATAACTCACCTGAACAATCCTTAAGTACCTGTAATGCCGCTGCTAATGAGCTAGGGTTAGCATTATACGTATCATTAATAATACGCCCCCCTGTTAATGCAATGCCTAATTGCAATCGTCCCTGCACTGTTTTAACTTGCTGCAAACCTTGTTGGATTTGCTCTAAAGAAACACCCAGAGCAATAGCAGCAGCACTGGCAGCCAAAGCATTTTTTACATTATGCTCTCCAGCGAGTGTCAAAGTAATAGGCACTCGATTCTGCGCTACCAACAAATCAAATTGCGTATTAAAATGCTGCTCTACTTCTACAGAGCTGATATTTTCAGCTCGCACATCAGCATCTGGCGAAACGCCAAATGTAATAACCTTGCGCGGTTCAGCTATCGCCTGCCATTTAGCAAAATAAGCATCATCAACATTTAAAATGGCGACACCATCCTTTGCTAATGACTGAATAATCTCTGCCTTAGCTGTCGCCACACCATCAAGACTCCCAAAACCTTCAATATGCGCAGCCCCGACATTAGTAATCACGGCAACATCTGGCTGCGCATATTGGCTGGTATAAGCAATCTCTCTTATGTGATTAGCTCCCATTTCTATCACTGCATACTGATGCCGCTCTTCCAAACCTAATAAGGTCAACGGTACACCAATATCATTATTCAAATTACCTTGTGTAAACAACACCTGATACTGCACGGCCAAAATAGTAGCCAGCATTTCTTTTACTGTGGTCTTGCCATTACTTCCAGTAATCCCACAAACTTTAGGCTGAACTTTATCGCGCACCAAACCCGCTAGCTTAGCTAAAGCAAGCCGTGTATCAGTCACCATTATTTGTGCTAATGGTGTTGCCACATGATGAGCTGTCAATATCGCTACCGCACCACAATCTTTGGCTTGCTCAATAAAATCATGACCATCAAATTGCTCACCAACTATGGCAATATATAAATCACCCACCATTACTTTGCGTGTATCAATACTAACCCCTTCAATGCTTAGGTCAGCACCTATCAATTGACCATCGACAGCTTGAGCAATCTCGGCTAATGTAAGTGTGATCATGCCGCTAACACTGCTTGGACAATCTCACGATCACTAAAGGGGTAGCGCACTCCTTGTACATCCTGATAATCTTCATGCCCTTTACCAGCAACCAGCACTATATCCCCTACTAAGCCCGTTAAGATGCTATGGGTAATTGCTTGTTTTCTATCATTAATAACCATTAAATTTTCTGATTCTATACCCGCAATAATTTCATTAATAATATCCTGACTATCTTCAAAGCGAGGGTTATCATCCGTTACAATCACCTGGTCAGCTAACTGCACTGCAACATTCCCCATTAATGCACGCTTACCTTTATCACGATCACCACCACAACCAAAAACAACTGTTAAGGTAGCTTGACAGTGCTTTCTTAAAGTCAGCAATACTTTCTGCAATGCATCAGGTGTATGCGCATAATCTACAATCACTAATGGCATACAACTTTCACTCTTAAAACACTCCATGCGGCCAATAACTGGCGTAACCAATTGCAATAACTGCACACATTGCATTAGCTCCTTGCCCATCGCCAGTAATACCCCTAAGACAGCCAAAATATTTTGTAAATTAAAATCACCTAACAACCCCAATTTAAGTGGTGCTTGCTCGGTTTGCCAAAAAACTTGACACTCAATACCTTGTAGAGTGTAACTGATATCACGTACAAAAATGCCAGTGCCCATATGCGTAATATTCGCCTGCATACTATAGGTAATGACATCAGTACCTTCTGATATTGCATCTAACACTCGCTCAGCATAAGCATCATCTAAATTCACCACCACAAACTGCAAATCAGGCCACTGCACTAAAGACAATTTTGCCTGAAAATAAGCTTCCATACTGCCGTGATAATCTAAATGATCCCGACTTAAATTATTAAATACCACACCCTCAAAATTAACCGCATTTACCCGACCTTGCGCCAAACCATGTGAAGAGACTTCCATCGCCACATTATGAACACCTTGCGTAAGCAGTTGTGCCAAAATCTTCTGTACAGCCAATGCATCTGGCGTTGTATTAATCGTGCTCTGTAAATCTGTGGTTACTCCCCAGCCCAACGTACCAATCACAGCCGCATCGGGCAAAACTTGTGCTAAAAATTGACTACAAGACGTTTTACCATTTGTTCCAGTAATACCAATAATATTTAAATGTTCTGCGGGCCTCACATAGAATCTGGCAGCCAATTCACCTAATTTATCCGCCAATTCATCAACCGCAAACAAAGCAACCCCCGTCACCTCCTTTGCCAGCATTGCCCCTTGATCTGCGGGATCATAAACAATAGCAACTGCCCCTTGCCGAACAACCTGTTTAGAAAACTGCAAGCCATGCCTCTCAGCTCCAGCGACAGCAAAAAAAACACCCCTATTAGCAATGTCTCGGCTATCTAAAGCAATATGGTCAAACTCAATATCGCACTCAACCTTAGCTATATCTACCAACAACTCTGTTATCCACATAAGCTTAATTTGCCAACAAAACGGCAGTGTCTTGTACTGCATCTGGCGCAATACCTTGTATACGTAAAGCTCCACCCATTACTTTTGCAAAAATGGGTGCCGCCACCAAACCACCATAATATTGCCCTGCTTGTGGCGCATCGACCATAACTGCAATAATCAATTTTGGATCACTAGCGGGAGCCATGCCCACAAATACGGATAAATAATCATCGCCATAACCACCTGCTTCTGCTTTTTTTACTGTTCCTGTCTTACCAGCAACGCTATACCCACTTACCTTTGCCTGATAAGCCGTACCATCCTTCTGCACAACTTGCTCAAGCATAGTTCTTACTTTTTGTGCAATATCTACTGATAATACTCGCGTCGCATAGGGGTCTTCTACACGCTGACGTAAACTAACCGAGTGCAATATACCATCATCCGCTAATATGGTATACGCTCTTGCCAGCTGCAAAGTAGACATTGATACCCGATAGCCAAATGATAAAGTTGCTTGCTCAAACAAGCTCCAACTATCATATTCAGGCAAGCTCCCAGTTGCCTCGCCAGGAAAACCGACACCAGCCGACACCCCAAAGCCCAAAGAATGATAAAAACGCCAAAAATAATCAGGCGGCATGGCTAAAGCAATTTTACTGGCAGCGACATTACTCGACTTTTTTAGTACATTGGTTAAATTTAAAGTACCGTATTTATGGCCATCTTTAACCCACCTACCTTTAATTCTAAAATTCTCTGTGGTAAACAACTGCTGCTCTTTTATATAACCACCCTCTAATGCAGCAGCGACTACAAATGGTTTCAAGGTCGATCCTGGCTCGAACGCCTCAATAATTGCTCTATTTTTATAGCGCGATATTTGCAACCCTTTACGCATATTAGGATTAAAGGCAGGTTGATTAACTACTGCCAATATATTGCCTGTCTCAGCCTCCAAAACAACCAATGACCCCGCTTTAGCTTTATGCTGAAGCACCGCTGCTTTTAATTCTCTATAAGCCAAATACTGTAAACGCTCATCAATACTTAAGACTAAATCCTGCCCTGACTCAGCTTGTTTAATACTTTCAATATCTTCAATAACCCGCCGAGCACCATCTCGAATCACTCGCTTACTACCTGCAATGCCATGCAAAATATTGTTATGCATCAACTCCAGCCCTTCTTGGCCTTGATCATCAATATTAGTAAAGCCTAACAAATGAGCTGTTACTTCACCAGCAGGATAAAATCGCTTATATTCCTTAATGACCGCAACACCAGGCAAACTTAAAGCCATTACCTCTGCCGCTAAAAGCGGATCTACTCGTCGCTTCAAATATGCAAAACGCTTCTGCGTAGAGGCATCAAATGCCTTTTTAACCTTGGTAAAAGGGATTCCTAGTATTTTTGCTACTTGGCGTAACTTTAACTTTTTATCAGTGGTAAACTCTTCACAAGCCTTCTGCTGCTTATTAAGTTGACAATATTGCGGATCCACCCAAAGGGTATCAACAGGTGCACTCACTGCCAAACTCTCACCATTTCGATCCAAAATCTGACCACGATAAGCAGGTATCTTTACCGTACTTACATAACGGCTTAGTGCTTGCCCTTGTAAAAACTGGGTATCAAATATTTGTAACTGTACCGCCCGAATAATCAATACCAGCATCGCTAACAGCATCAAAAAAAAGACTAAACGCCTTCTACCCGAAAAATCATCTACTTTTCTAATTCGGTTACGCTGCTTAACCTGCCGCATTACAACTGAATATAAATAATAGCTAGTCGATCTGGCTCGACTAGTCCCATCTGTTTACGTGCAGATTTTTCAACCTGATTATGTTCAGACAGCATTCTTTCTTCTATGATCAAACGCTTCCAACTTACCTCTAATTGCTCAAGCTTATATTCAGCTGTTTGCAGCTTACTAAAAGTCAATCTGGAGCTATATTTACTGTAAATAACAGCAAGCCCAGAAACCATTAAGACCATTAGCAATACCACAACCAAAATTCGCTCCATAGCAATCTATTTGCATTCAGCAATACGCATTACTGCACTACGTGCTCGTGGATTCTCTGCCAATTCACTTGCACCTGCCTTAATTGCTTTACCACACTTTATTAAACGTATTGCCGCTAATTCTTCAGCCAGCATCGGTAATTTGCTGGCGGTATATTTACCTCTTGATTCATCTCTAATAAATCGTTTTACAATTCTATCTTCAAGTGAATGAAAAGAAATAACTGCCATCCTTCCGCCACTCTTTAAAACATGCACAGCTTGCTCTAAAACCGTTTTAATTTCATCCAACTCATGATTAACAGCAATCCTGACTGCCTGAAAACTGCGCGTAGCAGGGTGCTTATGTTTTTCTTTAAAGGGCACGGCAGCAACCACCAAATCAGCAAACTGCTTAGTTGTCTCCAATGGAGACTCTAGTCGCTGAGTAACAACAGCATTCGCAATACGCCGCGCAAAACGCTCTTCACCATAATCAAACAATACCTGCACCAATTCTTGCTCGGCAACCCTTGCCAACCATTCTGCTGCCGAAGCGCCAGAACTACAATCCATGCGCATATCTAATGGTCCGTCGCGCATAAAGCTAAAACCCCTTTCAGCCTTATCCAGCTGCGGAGAAGACACCCCGAAATCCATCAAGACACCATCAACTTTTCCTAACCACCCACGTTTTTCCACAACATCTTGTAGTTGTGAAAAACAACAATGCTCAAGTTGAAACCGAGGGTCTTTTAATAATTCAAGCGCATAATCAGATTGAATAGCATCTAAATCTCGATCTAAAGCTAATAATTGCCCTTTACTACTTAATTGTTTTAATATTCCTGCACTATGTCCACCACGCCCAAAAGTACAGTCAATATAAATACCATCTGGTTTGATAGATAACTCATGTAATGCTTCTTTATATAATACGGGTAAATGCACTCACTATTCCTAATTAAAAAGACAAACTACCCAGCTCTGCCAAGCCTTCATCGTCATCACCATCCATCCATTCACTTTCTTTAGCAGCCCAAGCTGCTTCATTCCATATCTCAAATTTATTTAGCTGCCCCACTAAAATAAGTTTTTTTTCCATGCCCGCAAAATTTCTTAATTTCTCGGACAATAACAACCTACCCTGTGCGTCCATTTCAGCTTCTGTTGCATTACCAATAACAAAACGCCGTAATTTTCCAGCCATTTTATTTAAAGTAGGTAATTTACTAATTGTTAGCTCAAGCTTTTCCCATTCAGGCAGTGGGTAAAGCCATAAACATCCAGATTCACCAACACATTTTTCATTAACAGCAACAGTAATAACTAATTGATGCTCACAAGCATCCTGTAATTCTTCTCGATAACGAGTCGGGATTGCAAAGCGCCCTTTTGCATCTAAATTAATTGCTGTTACGCCTCTAAACAAGTCTTTCTCCTTTAATTCCAAAAGCTTCCGAAAAAAGACACTTTTCCCCACTATTCACCACTTAAGCTAAACTATAGATTTCTCGCTTTAGTTAGTCAAGAGGACTAACCAATAATTTCTCTTTTTTGGACAATGACTTAGAAATGCCTTACCCTTAAAATTTTAAAGGTATTATATTGCCCCAAAAAAAAACAAATCCTATCAATTATTTAAATTTAATAGTTAATGTAATTTATTAACTATATAAAAGACCATTTATTTTTTAGGAAAAAGGCAGTAACCTCCCCTCTTGCCGATAATAAAATTATTTTCTTCAGGCAATAAAAAACCCATAAAGTACTCAACATTATTGGCACTTTATGGGCTTAAAATTTAGACCTACTCGAGCAATTTTCCCGAGATAGAATTATTACATACTACTTCCACATTTACCTTCGCCACACTTACCTTCCATTGCCTTACTGCCTTTTTTAGCACTTGGCATTGGCTTGTTGCCAGCACACTTACCTTCAGATGTTTTTTCCAAAGCACCTTTTGGCATCATGCTTGCGCCACATTTTCCTTCGCCACAAGCGCCATCCTTCATTTTCGTAGCTCCTTTGGCTTTATCTGCTTGCGCAACTTGCATATAACCATCAGTTAGTTCAGTCATCGCAAATGGGCTACTTGCCATACCAGCACCGTCTTCTGCCATAACACTTGTCGCTGCTAACCCAGAAACCAAAGTTGTACCTACCGCAATTGCTAAGGGTGATTTTTTTATACTCATCGTTTTTTCCTTTAAAGAATTTTTAAATAATACGTATTTTATTTTACGTTGCTATAAGTGATCTCTGGGTAATTTTAGGCCAATAAAAAGATAGTTGCCAACCCTAAAAATGACATAAAACCAACAACATCAGTTACTGTTGTCAGCAACACCCCCCCCGCCAAGGCTGGGTCAATACCACGCTTGTGTAAAAATAAAGGAATCAATACCCCGGCCAAAGCTGCACAACTTAAATTAATCACCATAGCAGCCCCCAACATCACACCTAATGGTGTATTAGAGAACCAGTAACCAGCAACCATCGCCACCACAACTGACCAAACAACTCCATTTACAGCACCCACTGCCAGTTCTTTAAATAAGAATGACATCGCATTTGAAGGAGCAATTTGATGTAATGCCAAACCACGAATTACCAAGGTCAATGTCTGACTTCCTGCAATCCCTCCCATACTAGCAACAACTGGCATCAATACAGCCAAAGCAACAATTTGATCAATCGTTGCTTCAAATAAGCCAATAACCCACGATGCTAAAAAGGCTGTAAACAAGTTTACTCCCAACCAGACTGCACGTCGCCGCGCACTCACCATCACAGGAGAAAACAAATCATGCTCTTCATCTAATCCCGCTGAACTTAAGACGGCACGTTCAGCTTCTTCTCTCACAACATCAAGTACTGTTTCTAGGGAAATTCGACCTGAGACTTTCCCTTCCTCATCAACCACCGCTGCAGATAAAATATCTCTATGTTCAAAAATAGCCGCCACTTCAGAAATTGGCATATTCTCTGGAATGGCTTCAGCTACTGCATTCATTATTGTGGCAATAATCACATGCGTATCACTAGTTAAAATGGTCGCAATTGCAACGACTCCTTGATACTTACCTTCCCTATCAACGACAACTAGGCTATCCATATTTGCCGGCATCTTACCTTGAGCACGCAAATACCTTAATACCGCATCGACCGAAACATCTGCACGAATAGTCAAGGCATCCAAATTCATTAACCCAGCAGCGGTATGTCCATCATAAGATAAAGCCGCCTCTAGACGACTGTCACCTTCACTTTGAAGGATTTTCTCTCTTACTTCTACAGGAAAATCAGCCACCAAATCAGCCATATCCCGTGGCTCTAATTGGCTAGCAGCAATGATCAAATCTTTGGACAAAGTTCGCTTAATCAAACCAATGCGCACCTCTCCCTGTAATGCAGCAAGAGTTTGCCCCATGGCTTCTGGTGCCATAATGTCCCATAATTGGTAGCGATAATCTATAGGCAAAGACCTAAGTAATAAAGCTATTTCAGCAGGATATAAACTATGTAAATGACTACGAGCGTCATAAAGTGCCTTATTATCAAGGTCATTCATGATTTGCTCTAAATTCAACTCAGAGTTGTCTTGCGGTCTATTTATTAACATATATATCCTTTTTTATTTCTTGGTAAGTAAGGAACGCGCGCAAAAAAAATTCGACAACTTGCTGGTCTTTTTATCCACCTTCTGCGCTATTGAAACAGTTACGTAGCTTGCTATGCACCTGCTTAATCACCTTGAATACGAATAAAAATTCTGCTCCAATTGTCGGAAATTATTCCGCCCCCATTCCTTAATCTATTACTGCAATTCCCGGTGTCTAACGATGACATTAAACGCCTTACTCTGAAAATACCGAGCCAAACTATCTATTAAAAATACCGAACGATGCTGCCCGCCCGTACAACCAACAGCAACCGTCAAATAACTACGATTCTCTTGCTCAAATCGCGGCACCCAACGCTCTAATAACGCTGAAATATCTTGAAAAAATTCCATAGCAACCACTTCCGATTGCAAAAAATCTATAACGGCCTGGTCTTTTCCCGTCAATCCGCGTAAAGCAGGGTTCCAATACGGGTTAGGCAAACATCGTGCATCAAAGACAAAATCAGCATCCAGTGGTATGCCATGTTTAAATCCAAATGACTGTGTCTGTATGGATATTTTTTGTTGTGCGCCTTCCTGCACATAATCTCGCACTAATTCACGCAATTGGTGATAATGCGTACGACTAGTATCAATAATTAAATCAGCTAAATTAGCAACCGACTTTAACATGTCCTTTTCAATTTTAATTGCCTCTTTTAGAGACAAATTCAAATTAGTCAGCGGATGCCGACGACGTGTTTCACTGTAGCGTTTCAGCAATATTGCTTCTTCCGCTTGCATATAAATGACACTGCACTCTATACCATGTGCACGTATATAAGCCAGCTTATCAGCAAATGCATACAAACTATCTCCATGATTTCTCGCATCAATACCGATAGCCGTTTTACTGTATGTTGCCTGGTCTTGCAACATGACATTACTAACAAAATCATCCAGTAAAGTAATCGGTAAATTATCTATACAATAGAAACCGCAATCTTCTAAAGTATCTAAAGCAATACTTTTCCCTGACCCAGATAAGCCTGTCAAAATTAACAACTTCATCATTTTAACATCTACACACTAAACTTTTTGCTATGCAAAAAAAAACGAAGAACATAATCACTACACTCTTCGTTATTTTTAATGCAAAATTAACCGCGATGCGACTGCATTTTTTCTTTGTGCTTAATAATTTGGCGATCTAACTTATCTACCATATTATCAATCGCTGCATACATATCTTCTTTAACATCATCAGCAAATATTTTTGCTCCACTGACTTGCACTGTTGCTTCCGCTTTCTGCTCTAATTTCTCTACCGTCAAAATCACATGAATATCAGTAACATGCTCAAAATGACGCTTAATTTTAGCGATTTTATCTTCAACATGCTGCTTCATTGCAGCCGTTACTTCAACATGATGACCGGTTATGCTAATTTGCATAAATTTAACTCCTAACTAATAATATTTTTAAAAAACATTTCATTATACTAACTTTCTTACAAAAGTCGCTTTCTTTGACTAGATGATGGAATAGATATAGCTTCACGGTACTTGGCAACAGTACGTCGTGCAACATTAATTCCTTTCTCTTTTAACAACGCCGCCATCTTGCTATCACTTAATGGCTTTGCTGGATTTTCATTACTAACCAGCTCTTTAATAAAAGCCCTGATCGCTGTAGCCGAACACTCTCCTCCCGCCGCCGTTGAGACGTGACTAGAGAAAAAATATTTGAACTCAATAACGCCATTAGGAAGATGCATATATTTTTGGGTTGTCACCCGCGATATAGTTGATTCATGCAACTCCAACTCTTCTGCAATATCTCGCAACACCATCGGCTTCATTGCAATTGCCCCGTGCTCAAGGAACTCGGTTTGCCTAGCAATAATGCTTTGACCAACGCGCAACAAGGTATCATTTCGACTATGTAAGCTCTTAATAAACCAGCGAGCCTCTTGCAAGTGCTCCTTCATACTGACATTATCTTTACTATTATCAGCCCTTTTAATCATATTTGAATAAAAAGGATTCACTCTTAATTTAGGTGCAATATCTGGATTCAGATTTACTTTCCATTCACCATTTACCTTGGCAACAAATACATCAGGCACTACATATTCAGAATCAGACTCTTCAATAGCCCGCCCCGGCATCGGATCCAATGAACGAATCAAGCTAATAATTTTATCCAGTACACTATCGGAAACGGCTAAACGCTTCATTAATTTAATTCTATCCTGAGCTGCCAACACATCAAGAAAGCGCTCCACTAATTCCAGCGCATCATTTCGCAAGGGAAAATCTTCAGGTAATTGCAACAACTGTAAACGCAGGCAATCTCTCAAGTCTTCTGCCACAACACCCGCAGGCTCAAACTGCTGCACTCTATGTAAAACGGCACAAAACTCTTCTTTTTCCAAATCATCAAACTGATCTATCATTCCTTGATAAATCTCTTCTATCGTATTTCTTAAATATCCATCACCATCAACCGAATCAACAATGGCAATAGCAATGGCTCGATCTCTTTCAGTAAAAGGCACCATTTCCATCTGCCACAGCAAGTGATCTTGTAAACTTGCTGACTTACTACGCTGCACCTCAAAGTCAGGAGCATCCGCTGCAGGAGCTGCCGCATTCATTTGTGCCGCATCAAACACATCTTCCCACGATGTATCAGTAGGCAACTCATCAGGCATATCCGTTTGCGAACCCTCACTACCAAGCTGATCAGTATTATCTACTTTATCTACAACTTCTTTTTGCCCAACATGCTCCTCTACTGGCGCACCCTCGTCTTCCACCACCTCAAGCATCATATTAGAATCCAGTGCCTGCTGTATTTCTTGCTGTAAATCTAGCGTAGAAAGCTGCAACAACTTGATCGCCTGCTGTAGTTGCGGCGTCATTGATAACTGCTGCCCCATCCGGAGCTGCAAAGACTGCTTCATTTAGCCCTCCTTAAGCTTATTGAGTAAAATTATCATTTCACCACCTTAAAGACTAAAATTTTCACCCAAGTACACCCGCCGCACTTCCTCATTCGCAACTATATCTGCTGAAGTACCTTCGGCAATCACTTGGCCCGCATTCAAAATATAAGCTCTATCACATATACCCAGTGTCTCTCTAACATTATGTTCAGTAATCAACACACCTATATTTCTATGTTTTAAATGTGCAATAATTTTTTGAATCTCAATAACAGAAATAGGATCAACTCCAGCAAAGGGCTCATCCAACAAAACAAACTTAGGGTCTGTTGCCAATGCCCGCGCTATTTCAACTCTTCTGCGCTCCCCACCCGACAATCCGACACCAATATTATTGCGAATATGTGAAATACTAAACTCATCCAATAATTCATCAATAATAAGTTCTACTTGCCCCTTATTCAAATCTTTTCTTAGTTCTAGTACGGCACGCAAATTATCAGCAACACTCAGCTTTCTAAAAACGGAAGCCTCCTGAGGTAAATAACCAACTCCCAACTTAGCTCTTCTATGCATCGGGTAATGAGTAATATCACGCTCATCATAAAATATATGTCCAGTATCTGCTCGCACCAAACCAACCAACATATAAAAACTTGTTGTTTTACCCGCACCGTTTGGACCCAATAGCCCTACTATTTCATTACTTTCAACATGCAAAGAAACATCATTTACGACTGTTCGCTTACCATAAACCTTGCCAATATTCTTTGCTGCCAATATAGCCATTATGGTTAATTTGCCTTACTTTTGGGCTGTAAAATCACATGCACACGCTTATTTGTCGAAGTAGTATCGCCCGCCTTAAGTACTTCTCTTAACCGATCATACTCAATACGCTCACTCTTAGTGCTATTCCCCCCCTGCCAAACGACTGCACTTTCTAGTAAAATAAGCAACTTAGTCTCAGGAAAATATTCTGCAGTCAAAGAACTACCATGCACATCTTCTTTACCCGCTTCAGGTGTTTGTCTAAATTTAACTGGCTTGCCAGTTGCCACCATTTTTTGTATTTCTCTATTTTCTAGATAAACAACCAACTTATCTGCATCCAAACGCATACTCCCCTGTATAACAACCACATCTCCCGTATAAACACTCAGCCCTTTTTTTTCATCATAAAAGCCCGCATCAGAATCTACGGTAATCGGTTGCACACTATCCCCCTCTAGAGCACTTACAGTTGAGCATAGCATAAAATTCACTAAAAAAAATAAGTACAATAACCTTTTACTGATATTCATGCCGTCCTTTAACATTTGCCAACAATTCAATATAAAGAGGATCCTGATAAAACAACCTCAATCCCACCCCTGACATAACATCCAGCTCACTCACTAACTTAGCCCAGTCATCCGTTTCTGCATAATTTCGGTTAGGCTCTAAATGTAAATTAGTTGTTTCTATCTCAATTGCACGTGTTTTCTCCCCTGCCGCCCTACTAATAAAAACGACCCCCTCAAGAAACACCGAATCCCCTCC
>CAZXJK010000005.1:0-1678 GCA_964640895.1 uncultured Methylomonas sp. | reverse complement strand
CCACATTGAAAACAACAAGATAGCAATGAGAAAAACATACCATTTAATAGGATGCTCACGCATTATTTAACATACAGATATTAAAAAGAAAACAATAAAACAATAACTGAAACATTATGCCAAGTAAGCATTAATAATTTCGTCCATTTTTCCCTGCGCCTGCAAAATAAAGTCACAGACCTCACGCACCGCTCCTTGACCGCCAGAGTGCTCCGTTTGCCAATCCACATAAGGCAAAATTTGGGCATTCGCATCCTGCACAGCAATAGCGAGTCCTGCTCTCGTCAAAACAGGCAAATCAATCAAATCATCCCCGACATAAGCTGCCTGTGCGGGTGTACAACCTACTTTTGCAATAATATCTTTAAACGCAAAACTTTTATCAGATTGTCCTAAATAAACCATCTTAATATCTAAGTTTTTCATCCTTAGTTCAACGGGCCTCGAACTCCTACCTGAAATAACCGCTACTTGAATACCAGCTTTCTGTAATAACCTTATCCCTAAGCCATCACGCGCATTAAAAGCCTTATACTCCTTACCTTGCTCATCAAAAAATAGCCGTGCATCCGTCAATACGCCATCAACATCCAAAATTAAAACTTTAATATCTTGCGCTTTTTCGTTTCTATTTTGCATTCTATATAATTCCAGCATGAACTAAATCATGCATATTTAACACGCCAATAACTTGCTGCTGCTGATCCACAACAATTAAAGCATTAATTTTCTTCTCTTCCATTAATTGCATCGCCTCTGCCGCTAAGGCATCTTGTATAATAGTCTGACAATTAGCCGTCATCACCTCGACAACAGCAACAGCCTTAACATCAATAGATTTTTCTAGCAGCCTACGTACATCACCATCAGTAAAAATCCCAACCAAACACCCTTGCTGATCAATTACGGCAGTAACACCTAGCTTCTTAGCTGTCATTTCAACTAAAGCACTCATAATGGTTACATCACTTTGCACAACTGGCAAGCTATCACCCGTATGCATAATATCACCAACCAAAACCAACAAACGTCGCCCTAAACTACCCCCAGGATGCGACAAAGCAAAGTCATCACGCGTAAAACCACGCAAAGTCATTAAGGTGATCGCCAATGCATCTCCCAATACTAAAGCTGCAGTTGTACTTGCCGTAGGAGCCAACCCCAAAGAACAAGCTTCTTTAGCAACGGAATTGTTGAGATGTGCTGATGATAGTCTCGCCAAAGCAGAATGCTCGCGACTTGTTATCGCAATCATTGGCACTCCTAAACGCTTAATAATAGGTAACAAGGTCAGGATCTCATCCGTTTCTCCTGAATTTGACAGTGCCAACACCACATCTTGGCGAGTGATCATCCCTAAATCACCATGTCCCGCCTCACCAGGGTGCAAAAAAAAAGCTTGCGTACCTGTACTCGCCAAGGTAGCTGCAATTTTACCTGCAATATGTCCCGATTTTCCCATGCCGGTCACAACAACTCGTCCAGTGCACTCCTTAATAATACGACAAGCCTTAACAAAGTCAGTATCAATTCTGCTTAACAAGTCAGTAACGGCATCTGCCTCAATAGAGACGACTTCTTTAGCCGTTTTAATTAGCTCATTATCATTCATAAGTAGCTAAACAACACTCTGAAAAATAAACCATTGATAGAGTAAATAGGCGGATAGTAAGCCACC